>CAYUKF010000292.1:0-1514 GCA_964445215.1 uncultured Thiotrichales bacterium | reverse complement strand
CAGCGCCTCACCAACGCCTAGTTCGGTAATGAATGTTTTCGCTGAAAATGCATGATTTTGACGGAATGTTTCAGCAATATCAAGTACAGCCTTTTGATCACGGGGGGTAAAGGCACGTAGTGCATGTTGCACGCGGTTACCTAATTGAGCGAGCACAGTGTCTGGTATATCTAAGGGGTTCTGAGTAACAAAATAAACTCCGACGCCTTTCGAGCGTATGAGACGTACGACTTGCTCTATTTTTTGAATAAGTGCTTTGGGTGCGTCATTAAACAGCAGGTGAGCTTCATCAAAGAAAAATACCAAACGTGGTTTTTCGGGGTCGCCAATTTCTGGCAGCTCTTCAAATAGTTCAGATAACAACCAGAGTAAGAAAGTGGAAAAGAGTTTTGGGCTATGAATCAGTTTTACTGCCGAGAGAATGTTGATGAACCCTTTGCCATCACTGGTGGTACGCATCATGTCACTAAGTTCTAGTGCCGGCTCACCAAAGAAAATATCTGCGTCTTGTTGTTCAAGCACCAATAAACGTCTTTGTATTGCACCGATAGAGGATTTACTGACGTTGCCGTATTCAGTCGAAATGGTGGCAGCATTTTCGGCGAGGTAGATCATCATTTGGCGTAAGTCTTTAAGGTCTAATAGCAATAGACCTTCATCATCAGCAATTTTAAAGCCGATGTTAAGTACACCTTCTTGTGTTTCATTGAGATCGAGCAAACGCGATAATAACAAGGGGCCCATTTCAGAAATAGTGGTGCGAATTGGATGCCCTAGTTCGCCATATAAATCCCAGAATATAGTAGGAAATGCCTTGTACTCATAATTTTCTAACTGAATAGTGTTTGCGCGTTTTTCAAGAAAGTCTTTGTTAACGCCTGCTTGGCTGATGCCCGATAAATCGCCTTTGACATCAGCCATAAACACGGGCACGCCAATCTCAGAAAATGCTTCAGCAAGAATCTGTAAGGTGACTGTTTTACCAGTACCTGTGGCGCCGGCGATAAGGCCATGGCGGTTGGCAAGAGCAGGCGCCAAATGCACAGGTGCTTCGCCGCGACCAATAAATAACGGGTTAATTGTTTGCATGAGCCAGGCCCTTATAAAAATTATTAATCATGTTATTATCGGCGAGCGCAATATATTTTTCTATTGGTTGCAATAGTAGCATGGTGAAATGTTGTACGGATGATAGCCACTTTTAGTTTTTGTTCATTTTGCGACGTTATAATACTGTGGTTATATTTAGTAGGGTAGTACGAGGTTTTTTGATGGCCTGTTGGCAGATAAAATTCCAGTGAGACAACAATAAAAGGGGAGCCATTATGGCAATGAAAATTGAAGATATAGAAGGTATCGGGCCTAAATACGGTAAAATTTTGCGTGATAATGGTATTAATAGCTGCGCAAAATTACTCTCAGCAGGCGCAACAGCTCAGGGTCGTAAAAATCTTGAGGAAAAAACAGGCTTGAGTCATTCTCATGTACTGCGCTGGGTTAATTTGGCTGATTTG
>CAYUKF010000291.1:0-1582 GCA_964445215.1 uncultured Thiotrichales bacterium | reverse complement strand
CTATCCAGGCGAGCCATGATCTCGTCAGAAATCTCGGCATTAGAATAAACATCTTGCACATCATCGAGATCTTCCAAGCGATCAATTAACTTCATTAGACTTTCAGCTCCACTAAAATCTAGGCCTGCTGCGACCGAGGCACGCATGGTCACCTCGGCCATCGCTGGCGCAAGACCTGCTGTTGTCATGGCGGCACTGACACTGGCAAAATCTTCAGCGCTAGTAACCACTTCGATTGAACCATCATCCTGGTTTACCACATCCTCGGCACCGGCTTCGAGCGCCTGCTCCATAATGGCTTCTTCATCGCTTTTTGGCGGATAGATCAGCACCCCAATTTGACTAAAAAGATAAGCCACTGAACCCGCCGTACCCAAATTGCCGCCGTGCTTGCTAAAGGCATGACGCACTTCAGCCACGGTGCGATTACGGTTATCGGTCATGCAATCGACCAATACTGCTGTGCCACCTGGGCCGTAGCCCTCATAACGCACTTCTTCGTAATTTTCACCATCGAGTTCACCTGAACCACGTTTGACCGCACGTTCAATTGTATCTTTAGTCATGTTGGCAGCGAGCGCCTTATCGATCGCCAGACGCAGCCGTGGGTTAGCCGCCACATCACCGCCGCCTGCACGCGCTGCAACAGTAATTTCTCGAATTAATTTGGTGAAAACTTTGCCGCGCTTTTTATCTTGCGCGCCCTTGCGATGCTGAATATTCGCCCATTTACTGTGTCCGGCCATGAACTCTTCTTTAGCTTATTGAATAATTAGACAAGCTTACCATTGCTAGCCCGCATATTTCACGAAGTCGGATGACACTGGATAATGTTTAGTCCATCTATCAATATTTTAAGTTTGCATAAAGGCTACCATCTACTGCGGCAGTATATCCTGTTCGGTTTCAGAGAAAATCTGGCGTCGCATTTTGCCCGATCCCCCTTTTGTACAGGAAGTACTTATGCCGCAAAGCACATGGACGTGCGAAAGCGGTCAAACCATAGCTATTGCTATGCTTTTTCGGACGATCAACCAAACTGCTTAGCCAGCTTTCCTCTGATTCCCGAACCCTTCGTGAAATATGCGGGCCAGCCATCTTGATTAAGGGGGAACAAGATCTAATCCTGTTTAAAAAAGCCATGATCAATAAAATGGATAACTTGGATCGCCACATATTCAGAATAAAGCAACAAGGTGTGCGAATGCGGCTCAACAGTATGGTCAGCCAGGCCAGGCAGTTTGGTCGATGCCACGGTGACCGTGCCATCATGCGGTCGCCGTAGCCCGCCTGTGATAAAACCCACGCCTACCCGGGAAGACCCAGCAATCACGCCAATATCTGTCTCACCTTGCCAATCAGTCGCAACAGTGGTCAGGCCACCCTCAGCAATGCTTTCGCCCAATAGCCAACGCCCAAGTTGATAGCGAGACAGGGTTTTGGCCACATCACTGCCCAAAAACGGCGTGCCGATAGCAATAAAACGTCGCACATTAAACTCTGGATGGTCTTGTAAACACGTTAAACAGACACGACCACCCAAACTGTGCGCAACAAGATAAATGGCTTGGCCACGAAACTT
>CAYUKF010000290.1:0-1582 GCA_964445215.1 uncultured Thiotrichales bacterium | reverse complement strand
TGAAGATATTAAACGACAAATGATTAACGTTTTTCGTATGCGCTTACTCGGCGCCAAAGTTGTCGCCGTAGAGTCAGGTTCCAAAACCTTAAAAGACGCATTGAACGAAGCCATGCGTGACTGGGTGACCAATGTTGATGACACTTTCTATATTATTGGTACGGTTGCTGGCCCGCATCCTTACCCGGTAATGGTGCGTGATTTTCAGGCCATTATTGGTCGTGAAGCACGAGCGCAGGCGTTAGAGCAAACTGGCAAGCTGCCCGTTGCCTTGGTTGCCTGTGTCGGTGGTGGTTCTAATGCAATGGGTTTGTTTTACCCATTTATAGGTGACCATGAGGTTGAATTAATCGGTGTTGAAGCGGGAGGTGATGGTCTGGAGACAGGGCGTCATGCCGCACCATTGAATGCTGGACGACCTGGCGTTTTGCACGGTAACCGTACTTATCTTATGGCAACCGATTCAGGCCAGATTATCGAAACTCATTCGATCTCTGCGGGTCTTGATTATCCAGGGGTTGGCCCAGAACATGCGTGGCTGAAAGATTGTGGCCGTGCACAGTACGCAACGGCAACAGATAAGGAAGCGCTTGATGCCTTTCATGACGTAACGCGCACTGAAGGTATTATGCCCGCATTGGAAACCAGTCATGCCTTGGCACATGCGAAAAAGATTGTGTGTGATTATGATAAAGATGACATGATTATCGTTAGTTTGTCTGGCCGTGGCGATAAAGATATTCATACCGTGGCAGCACATGAAGGGATTGAAATATGAGCCGCATCGCTGCCTGTTTTTCAGACTTAGCCACGGCGGGTCGTCAAGCGCTGATTCCTTTTGTTACTGCAGGCGACCCTGAACCAGGCATTACCGTTGAACTGATGCATGCCATGGTTAATGCTGGGGCAAACATTGTTGAGCTTGGCGTACCATTTTCTGATCCAATGGCCGATGGCCCGGTCATTCAGCGTGCCAGTGAGCGGGCACTTGCGCACAATGTCAGCCTGCATGACGTACTTGGCATGGTAAAAAATTTTCGCCAACGTGACAATCAAACCCCTGTCGTTTTAATGGGTTACCTCAATCCTGTCGAAGCTATGGGTTATGAGAGTTTTGCTGAAAATTCTGCTAATGCTGGTGTCGATGGTGTACTTACAGTTGATTTGCCACCTGAAGAAGCGAAGGAGTTAGTGTCTGCGCTAAAAGCGAACAATATTGACCCTATCTTTTTGTTGGCTCCAACCAGTAATGCTGAGCGCATTACGCGTATCAATGCTATGGCCGGCGGATTTGTTTACTATGTTTCTCTAAAAGGAGTAACCGGTGCAGCAAATCTTGATATCGATGCGGTGACAGCCAAATTGACGGAGATTCGTACACTGAGCAAGTTGCCACTGGGTGTTGGTTTTGGCGTTAAAGAACCGTCTGATGCAGCCAAGCTTGCAGCGATTGCCGACGCCGTTATTGTTGGCAGTACTCTGGTTAAGATAGTTGAGGAAAATGCCGTAGAGCCTGCTAAGATACCGAGCATAATTGGCGAAACATTAAGCGCATTTCGTTATGCCATGGATAATACAACGA
>CAYUKF010000289.1:0-1626 GCA_964445215.1 uncultured Thiotrichales bacterium | reverse complement strand
GCTTCAAAAAGTTGATCAAATTTTGCATTGGCGTAGTTCGCGCTATTCACACCATTTAACTGCACTTTTTTATTTGGCCCATACAAAAGAAATAAAAAATTCTCTGGATCAGGATAATCTGCATTCCAGCCCCAGCTGAATATCTGCGCCTTGCCATCACGCATCTTCTGCTGAAAACGATTATAGTCAGTGCTACGAATAACTAACTGTATATTGAGTTTTTTAAACTGTTTTCGCCACCAGTCCAGCGTTGCCTTGGCGGCCGGCCCCACAGCAGGCGTATCATAGTAAAGCAGCAAGGGTTTGCCCGAAGACTGATCAATACCATCAGCATAACCTGCCTGCGCCAATAGCGCTCGCGCCTCTTCGATTGGTTTGCGTTGCGCTCGCCCGTTAACGACATCATAAACATAAGGGTTAATGCCTGACACACCTTCTTCATAACCGAATATACCTGGTGGCATAGGCCCTTGCCCTGGAATACCACGGCCATTCAAGAAAATAGCAATATACTCTTCGTAATCAACAGCAATTGCAATCGCACGACGCAATAAACGTGCTGGCTCGCTATCACCACCGACCACCGGGTCTAACATGTTAAAGCCACCATAGTAGATGGACGTTGCAACAGTCGTCAGTAAATCAATACCCTGCTGCTTCATCTCATCGGTCAAGGTGGCATCACCTCCACCCGAAACATTCACTGCCTGATCAAAACTGTCTGAGCCCACACCTGAGCTATCGTAATAGCCTTGGAGAAACTTGTTCCAATAGGGTATGCCTTCTTTTTCCAGGCTAAACACCACTTTGTCGATAAACGGCATAGTCTGCCCGGCATCGACCAACAAGCCTGCCTCTTTATCGCCAGGTTCGCCTTCACTGGGGTAGGCCTCGCCACGAAAATTAGGGTTTTTTTCTAACACCATTTGTCGGTTCGGGTTATTCTCCGTCAACATATAGGGGCCGGTGCCGACTGGATACCAATCAAGGGTAATGTTTTTCTTGGTTAAACTCGGCTGCGAATAAAACCGATCGACTTCCCAGGCAATAGGAGCAAAAAATGGCATCGCTAACCAATATTTAAATTGCGGATATTTCGTTTTGAGTATCACTCTATACGTATAGCGATCAACCACTTCAGCGCCTGCAAGCGTATGCTGACGCAAATCTATCCACGCTTTATTATCAGCTTCGATTTGCTTGCTCAGTGTTGCGCTGTATTCAGACAAACCATCAATATATTCTGTCATTAAACCAAAAATTGGTGAATGAATTTTCGGGTGTGCTAAACGTTTAATCTGGTAGACATAGTCCGCAGCAGTGAGCTCACGGCTAGCGCTTTGCTTAAAATCAGCCAACACATCAATATCGTCTAATTGCGCCTCACCTAGCTGGTGATACAGATAATCATCTCCATCACGGACAAACGCAGGGTGTGGTTGAAATTGAATGCCTGGCTTGATCTTGACCTCATAAACAACCTTGGCAACCAGGCTGGCGTCGGCCTCCTCTGCCAGCACCTCGCCCTTAGTATCATAATAAACAGGTATGGGAACCGATTCCGCCGTCAATGTTTCCAATTGATAGGGACGTTTTAAATAATGGTATTGCAGTGGTGGCTCATAA
>CAYUKF010000288.1:0-1657 GCA_964445215.1 uncultured Thiotrichales bacterium | reverse complement strand
ATCATTCACCGCAGTGCTTAGTGCTGAGCGTAATTCGGGGTCGATATGAGCCTGCTCTTGGGGTGCAAGCGGGTCAGCGATTGCAGTGTCAATGCCAGCATCAGCGTCAATCGTTGCTGCACTACTACTAAAGCTAATACCAAAGCAAAACGCACACCATATTAAGATGAACAGTGCCTTGATGTGAGTGTTTGCTTGCGTTACTAGACAATGCATAAGGGTAATGAAGCTTTTATTTAATCACAACTTGCTTAGTTATCGGCACCGGCCAAGCGTTGCTTGATAGTGTTAACAATGCCATCCAAAGCCAGCGCTTCATTGTCGCTTTCGCCGCGTTTGCGGTATTCGACGGTGCCGTTATCAAGACCGCGTTCACCAATGACAACACGGTGAGGAATACCAACCAGTTCAGTTTCGGCAAACATCACGCCAGGGCGTTCTTTTTTGTCATAGAAAAAAACATCAATACCTGCTGCGGTGAATTCCTCATAGAGCTTTTCGCAGGCGTCACGCACACGTTGTGATTTGTGCATATTCATAGGCAATAAGGCGAGCTGGAAGGGCGCGATACTTAATGGCCAGATAATGCCATTGTCGTCATGGTTTTGCTCTATCGCTGCGGCAACAACGCGAGTAATGCCAATACCGTAACAACCCATCAACATAGTGACTTGTTTGCCGCCCTCGTCAAGACAGCTTGCATTCATGGCTTTACAATACTTATCGCCTAACTGAAAAATATGCCCGACTTCGATGCCGCGCACAATATCCAGTGTGCCCTTGCCTGACGGTGATGGGTCGCCAGCAACAACATTACGGATATCGGCCAGCTCAGGTAAGGGCAAATCACGTTGCCAGTTCACGCCGGTTAGATGTTTGCCGTTTTCATTGGCGCCGCAGACAAAGTTTTTAAGTTCGGCGACACTGCGGTCGGCAATAATGGTGATGCTTAAATTGACTGGGCCAATTGAGCCAGTATCACAGGGTACGACAGCACTGATTTGCTCTGCATTGGCCATGCGCAGTGGCTGCGCTACTTGCGGCAGTTTTTCAGCTTTAATCTCGTTTAGCTCATGATCACCACGCAGTAATAGCGCAACAACGCTATTATCACTACCCGCTACCAGCAGTGTTTTAATGGTTTGCTCTGGTTTGATTTCTAACAAGTTGCAGATTTCTTCAATACTACGATGATCCGGGGTGTTGACAACGCCCATGTCTGCAAGCACGTCATCGCCTTGATTTGCTACGTGCTCCCCCTCAAGGGGGGACAAAAACGAGCCTCGGGGTATAAGGGGTGCTGTCACGTTAACCACTTCGGCTTGCTCGACATTGGCAGCGTAGTCATCACCATTGGAGACAGCGATAGCATCTTCACCAGAATCGGCCAAGACATGAAACTCATGCGAGACAGCACCACCGATAGCGCCGCTGTCAGCGACCACTGCGCGAAAATTTAAACCAAGTCGGTTGAAGATGCGCGTATACGTCTCATACATCACCTCATAGGTATCGTGCATAGATGCTTCATCGATATGAAATGAATAGGCATCTTTCATAATGAATTCGCGTGCGCGCATCACGCCAAAGCGTGGTCGTATCTCATCACGAAATTTGGTTTGTATTTGATAAAAATTGGCAGGTAACTGACGATAGC
>CAYUKF010000287.1:0-1682 GCA_964445215.1 uncultured Thiotrichales bacterium | reverse complement strand
GGACTCAAAATGGCTTTCTCTCGTTACGATCACCTAAGTCCGACAGGCTCCTAGCCCGCCATTACCTTATCAACCACTTCGTGCGTTAAATGTGGTGCAAAAAATTGTATGAAGTCATAGATATAACTGCGCAAATAACACCCACGACGTATGCCAATACGCACTGTGCTTGAATCAAACAGATGGCTAGCATCAATAGAGCGTAAGGTCGTATCACGTTGTGCTGAAAATGCAACTGATGCGAGAATGCCAACACCTAAGCCTAGCTCTACATACGTTTTTATCACGTCTGAATCAATCGCAGTGAGTACGATGTCCGGGTTTAAACCGCAATCAGCAAACGCCTTGTTAATTTTGGAGCGCCCAGCAAAGGCATAATCATAGGTAATAATCGGATATTGCGCCAAATGCCCAAGACTGAGTTGTTCAATAGCCAACAGCGGATGATCAGGCGGTACGATGACACAGCGGTTCCAGTCATAACAAGACATGGTCGCCAACTCATCGTAAGTTGCAATCGCCTCCGTGGCAATCGCAATGTCTGCTTCACCCGACAACACATATTCACATATTTGAGTGGGATTGCCTTGGTGAATATTAAGGCTCACATTAGGATATTGCTCTGTAAAACGCTTAATCGCAGGCGGCAATGAATAACGCGCTTGTGTGTGCGTCGTCGCGATCGATAAGCTACCCGTGGCTTGCTGCGAAAACTCTTGCGCTACACATTTTATGCTATCGGTATCTTGCAATACCCGCTCTATTATGGCGACAACCTGATGGCCTGGCTCAGTGATAGCCGTCAGTCGTTTACCATGACGGACGAAAATATCGATACCTAACTCTTCTTCAAGCTGACGAATCTGGCTACTAACGCCGGGTTGCGCAGTATTCAGGCTATGTGCCGCTGCCGATATATTCAGGCCATTACGTGCCACCTCACGAACAAAACGCAATTGCTGTAATTTCATGCTTCCTTATACCAAATTATTCTACATATAGCAGAACTTATTATTATTTTTACTATAAAGCCTTTGATATAGTGCCAATCAACTTCCCACATCAGCCAAAACTCACGTAATAGATTGATTATTATAATATTTTTACCCAAAAAAGCCTCTAATGTGTCATGACATTTGACTGGATGCTCACCGCTGCCGGCTTTGCTGTTGGATGTTTAATTGGCCTAACAGGCGTCGGTGGCGGCTCCTTGATGACGCCCTTGCTGATATTCGCTTTCAAAGTCGAACCCGCTGTTGCCGTCGGCACAGACCTGCTGTTTGCCGCGATTACTAAAACGGGGGGTATCTGGGTTCATGCCCGTCGTCACACAGTCGAGTGGCGCATTGCCGGTTTGCTCGCACTCGGTAGCATTCCCACGGCATTACTCACTGTTTACGTCATTGGCCAAGTGGGTACAGGTGACCCGCTTATCGAGAAATTCATTACCAATGGCCTTGGCATTGCACTGATTTTGACAGCGGCATCGATATTCTTTAAGTCAAAAATGCATCAGCTCGGCGATGGTTTGCGGCAGCGCTACCCTGCGCTACGCGCCTATCGAGACCGCGTTACCGTGCTCGCTGGTGTACTTTTAGGCGTGCTCGTACCAATATCCTCAGTCGGCGCAGGGGCTTTAGGTGCAGCAATCCTCATGTTCCTGTATCCTCGCATCCCCACGA
>CAYUKF010000286.1:0-1687 GCA_964445215.1 uncultured Thiotrichales bacterium | reverse complement strand
GCATCACGCACCGCGTCTGAAAACAGGTTGGCACATAACACCAGTAAAAACATAAAAATAAATGCCGCGACCAGCGACCACCACACCACTGGCTCACGCGCCATTTCAAGACGGGCACTGTTAATCATATTACCCCAGCTTATCATCGATGGATCTACCCCTATACCGATATAGGACAAGACTGCCTCAGCCAACACCAAACCGCTAAAGTCGAGCACCAAGGTAATCAAAACGATATGCATGACATTGGGCAAAATATGGCGCGACAAAATTCGTGTGTGCGACACACCAAAGGCCTGCGATGCCTGGATATAATCGATTTCCCTTAGCTTTAAAGCCTCGCCACGCAGCAAACGACATAAGCCGACCCAGCCCGTAACACCCAGTATCAAACAGAGAAACAATAAACGCGCATCGGCACGTTCGGCAATGGTAGAAAATTGATCAGCATTGTTTTGAATATAAACGTCGATCATTAATATCGATGCCGCAATTAGTAACACCCCTGGAATCGAGCTTAGTGTAGTGTAAATATATTGAATTACATCATCAACACGGCCGCGAAAATAACCGGCCATAATGCCAAGCGACAACGCAAATGGCAAAACAAATAAGGTTGTTAAACTACCGATGACCAAACCGGTACGAATACTTTTCAAGGATAGATAAAGCACGTCTTGACCCACTTTGTCGGTTCCCAAAACATGGTAATACGGCGCTAAACTAGACAAACACAAACACACAAAAGTGATGACAAAGCCGGTTAATAACAAGGTGCGCCAAGGCACATCGGTGGCTCCCGACTTCAACAAACTCAGCTGTTGACGATAATTATTTGAATATTTTCGCGATAGAAAATAACTTAGTAGCGCAATCGCAAGCAGCAATACCAACAGCGCTTTAATCACAGCACGAGCAACCTTGCTCAGGATATCTGGTACACGTTGCGAAATATCGTCAAGATGGGCGCCACCATAAACAAGACGCGGAAACTCACGCACTATACTGCCATCGGGCAGTTCAATGGTTTCCTTAGCATAAGAATTTGTGGCAAAGGGAGCAGAATAGGTTTTCTCCTGCTGAGAACGTAACGTAGTCAAAATAATATCAAGCACTGACACCACTTCGGATGAAAACACGGGGTCGTTACTGTTATTCCCGCTATCACGTTGTTCACGAACATGAAACGAATCAGCAAGACCAATAAGAACATAGACGATCAACACCATAGCTGCCGACATCGCCAAAGGCCGCCGTACAACTTGACGCCACGGCCGTAGCAAGTGCTCATGTCGGCGCGCATAAAAGAAAAAAGCAAGCCCAAAGAACACAAGCAAATAGACCAGCCAGTCAGTCCATAACGGTGAGAATTGATAACCAAATAAATACATGATCGCTATCAGTTCCTGTTAGCCCGCATATTTCACGAAGGGTTCGGGATTCAGAGAAAATCTGGCTAAGTAGTTTGGTCGATCATCCGAAAAAGCATAGTGGTAACTATGGTTTGAGGGGGATCGGGCAAAATGCGACGCCAGATTTACTCTGAAACCGAACAGGACAAACTGTCGCAATAGATTGCGACCTTTATTCAAACCTAAAATATTGATATATAGACTAAACATTATCAAGTATCGTCCGCCTTCGTGAAATATGCGGGTTAGTTAAGGCGCACACGCGGATCAACCAG
>CAYUKF010000285.1:0-1692 GCA_964445215.1 uncultured Thiotrichales bacterium | reverse complement strand
GTCAATATTGTTATGAACCCAACGACGATATATATTTTTAATTGTTTTATCATAAATTAGCCTTCGCTGACTGCCAAAGAGAGTGCAACGGAGGCAGTTAGTCCGCTGACTATTTGTTTCGGAATTAAGAGCGCTAGCGAATGATGGAGAAAAATAGCCAGCACTAGTTGCCGTAGAGCCATTGAGGTAGTGTTACGAAGCCAGAGACGAGCTTGCGAAGTTTTGGCATAGTCGCAGGGCGGTCGGGAAATTAGGCTATCGCGTAAGTGAATCGATTTTTGGCAAGGATGTCATGGAATCTATCATGAAGCAGTGACGCTGTCAAGTAGCCAGATCCAGTTAATAAACTACTAGAGACCTTTGCACGAAAGGTCATTAAATTCATATTTATGAGATAATATCACTATTCAACAAGACAGGACAAAAACACTAAATGGCCTGGAAGAATTTAAAACAAACCAGTTTCGCTGATGCCTTAGTCTGTACACATTCAGCGCTTGAAGAGCTGGATGATGTACATAACTTAATACACTGGTCGCGCCTCGAAAATCTCCTTAGACAAATACATATTAAGCGACGGGGTGAAAATTCACTGATAGATGCTGGTATGCCAATCAATATTATGATCGATTGTAGTCATGGCAACTCTAATAAAGATCCAGCGAACCAACCTGTCGTGTTTAATAACTGCATCGATCAAATCGTAGCAAGTAATGACAATATTATCGGCATGATGGTAGAGAGTAATTTAGAGTGGGGTAAGCAACCATTGGGTAAAGACACTAGCCAGCTTAAACGTGGCGTATCAATCACTGATGCCTGTATCGATTGGCAAACCACAGAGCGTGAACTGCTCAAGGCACATAAGCGTTTATTGCCTGTGATGGAGCGTAGAAAAAAGAAAGCGGTATAATTTTTTGGCGGCTTTATTTTATATCCCAAGCATACTGGTTCGCAGCACACTAGGCGTAGCCTACCTAGATAATATCAATTTTTACCAGATTAACAAAAGACTGTCCCACCTATATAAATATAGCTAATGGCCAATACGATTCTATCGAACTGATATTTTTATAAAAGAATGTATTTCCAATAAAATAATAAGCAATTCTATGTTACAGAAAATTTTGATCAATATCGTGCTGGTTAATGCTCTATTGGCTTTATCAGCCTGTGCCGTGGTTAAACCATTACAAGAGCCTGACGTGTCATTCGCTGGGCTGAGTATTTCCTCATTTTCGCTTGATCAACAACAGTTTAGGCTTAAATTTGATGTGAGCACTCCCAATAATCAGATAATTATCATAAAGTCGATGGGCTATGTAGTGACGGTTGCAGGCAAGCGCTTGGTAGAGGGTAATCATAATGAAAGGGTTCACCTGGTGGCTAATGCCTAGCAAGCAGTAGAAATTGATGTCACCACTTATCTCAATGATACGTTACCATTATTTGGCCATATGTTGACTCAGCCGGATAAGCCATTAGATTACGTGTTTGATCTTAAGCTTCGTTTAAGCAGTCCTATTCCATTCACCTACAATGTTGGCCAAGAGGGTGTGCTTGATTTATTCGAATTAAGCAACCTCTGATCTATTCATGAACTCGTATCTCATGCCTAAAATATCCAGTTTCTACGTTGTCAATCTGGCTGAATAAATCAGAGACCCCTTAAAAGAATTTGCTCAGCGTGAC
>CAYUKF010000284.1:0-1696 GCA_964445215.1 uncultured Thiotrichales bacterium | reverse complement strand
ATACTTCAAATCAAGAAAAACATCAAACCCTAGTTTCACCAATGATCGTACAAAACTAGGTCCAGCAACCGTAAAGAGCTCTTTGCCGACTTTAACGCGACATAAAATGGGATCAATTTGTTCAACAAAATTGAATGCAGCACTTTTATTAGAAAAATCTAAAGCGACAATAACCTTTGGCTGCTCAGCATGGACGATACTCAAAATACTAACCATCCAACGCGTTAACTGGACGCGTCAAATCCCAACGCTTACAGCTTGGACACAACCAATGTAACGACTTCGCTACATAGCCACAATGTTGGCAACAATAACCTTCATTTTGCTTAGCAAGGTGCGTGATCACAGCTAACAATTTTTTTAGCTCACCGTGTGAATCCACTTCTTTGCTATCCGAAAATAATTCAAGCCAACTTTCGATTAATGATAATGACGGGCGCTCTTGCAGTGATGCATAAACAGCTTCGCGATAACTTTCTTCATCATTGACTTCATCCTTGGTGTTGGCATGTAATCGAAGTCTTAGCCTGCGCGTCAATGGTCCCACTTGTGCCTTGGGTAAATGACGTAAATCGCCAAGGAATTTATTCACTGAGCCAAGTTGTTGATGACAAGCATAGACGCGCTCGATCACTTCGTCACTCAATTGTGGTGATTGCGCAATAAATCGATCATAGCAACGTAAAGAATTTTTAATATTGCCAGACTGCCACTCTAATTCACCCTGCAAGAGGCTGGCTCGTGCACATTGTGGATCAACACCAATGGCCTGCTTAAGGTGACGCTTAACCAGTCGCACATCACTATTCTCACGTGCTTGCACAGCAAGCTCACAATAATACTGCGCGATAATTTGATTTCTGTCTTTGCGCGAAAGCTCTGCCATTCTGCGTAATATTTTTATCGCCTTATCCCATTCCTGTTCGTTTTGATAAATATCCCTAAGAAAGCGCAGCGCCAATGCTTTATATTGCGAATTTTCCATCAATTCAGAGAAAATATTTTCTGCTCGATCAAGCAATCCTGCGCTCATATAGTCTTGACCAAGTTCTGCTAGGGCATGAGAACGCTGATCAATATTCAAGGTCGGGCGTGCTATCAAATTTTGATGAATGCGAATCGCGCGATCAACTTCTCCGCGCTTACGAAACAAATTACCTAGAGCAAGATGCGTCTCAACGGTCTCACTATCAACTTGCACCATCTCGACAAAAACCTCGATGGCCTTATCAGGTTGCTCATTAAGAATATAGTTAAGCCCTTTAAAATAACCAGGCTGAAGACGTTCACCTACCTTACCAAACTGCTGTTTTTTATATGAACTACGTGCTGCCAACCAGCCAGATAGCGCTGCTATAGGGAGCAACAGCCAGATAAGGTAATCGCCCATCAGGGGGTGTTAACCATCATTTTGACAGTCCTGCCAGCGCGCATTTTTCATCCAGCAAGGCGGAGCGAGTGCGGTGTGGTTGACCCACATAAGCGAGTAACAACGCCGCTGGGTGAAAAATGCGCACTGGCCCTTCGGGTTGCGCCTTCAAGGTGAATGCCGAAGGCAGAGAGGGTGCCCTGGGGTACAATGGCACCATACTGCGTTGTTCGTCGCTCATTTGAAGCACCAAACTTCTCTCCTCTCGCCTTGTCTGGCGCCATTGAAGGCGCAACAGGGCTGTCAAAATGATGGTTAACACCCCCT
>CAYUKF010000283.1:0-1702 GCA_964445215.1 uncultured Thiotrichales bacterium | reverse complement strand
AGTTTAGTTGTTTACACTGCACAAACAAAAAACCCCGCCTAAGCGGGGTTTTTATCAAACTTTACAGACTATCCAAACAGACCCTACTCAGCGACCACACTAACAAATTGACGGTGTTTTGAGCCTTTTCTGGCGAAAGCGACACGGCCATCAACCTTAGCAAACAAGGTGTGATCACGACCTAAGCCAACATTTGCGCCAGCATGAACACGCGTACCACGCTGGCGCAGAATAATGCTGCCCGCGTTGATCACTTCACCACCATAACGCTTAACGCCAAGTCGTTTCGACTCGGAATCGCGGCCATTACGCGTACTACCACCTGCTTTTTTATGAGCCATACTTGTTTCTCCGTACGCTTAAAACACTAGGCGCTGATGCTAGTGACTTCTAATTGGGTGAAATGCTGACGATGCCCAGCCTGTCGGCGATAGTGCTTGCGCCGACGAAACTTGATAATACGAATCTTAGCGCCACGGCCATGAGCGCACACTTTGGCAGTTACCTTAGCACCGTCGATAAACGGCGCGCCGATGGTCACGTTATCGCCATCAACAACCATTAATACATCGCTGAGCTCGACGTTATCGCCTTCGTTCGCTACAATCTTTTCTACTTCAACGATGTCGCCTTTTGCGACACGGTATTGTTTACCGCCCGTTTTGATCACCGCGTATGACACAGCATCGATCCCTATATATTCGAGTAAGCCGAACATTATATCTTGTGCTATTCTTCACGTCAATTTGCTCGCACTATTTTAAGTGTCGCGAATGGCTCGTGACACAATATTCACTTCTCAGCAGCACTCAACCATGATGGCACTCGACAAGGTAAGCGCCCTGATAGCAGAGGATATGCAGGCTGTAGACGAGCTTATTGGTCAACGTTTAAGCTCAGATGTGGTGCTGATCAACCAGCTTGGCAGCTATATCGTCAACAGCGGTGGTAAACGATTACGCCCACAATTGGTACTGCTGTCCGCAGGGGCTCTCGGCTATCAGGGTAAAAAACACCAGCTTATTGCGGCGATTATCGAGTTTATCCATACCGCTACTTTGCTCCATGATGATGTTGTTGATGCGTCGACAATGCGCCGCGGCCAAGAAACAGCTAATGCTTTGTGGGGTAATGAGGCAAGTGTGCTGGTCGGCGACTTTCTCTATTCGCGCGCCTTTGAAATGATGGTCGAGGCTGGCAACATGCGAATTATGGAAGTTCTTGCCCACGCCACTAACACCATTGCTGAAGGTGAAGTGTTACAACTACTGAACTGTCACGATCCTGACACCACTGAAGAACGCTATTTAGAGGTGATTCACTCAAAAACTGCAAAATTATTTCAGGCTGCCACCCAGGTCGGCGCCGTACTCACTGAATCAGACACCCAAACCGAGCAAGCTATGGCCGATTATGGCATGCACCTGGGTACCGCCTTTCAACTCATTGACGACGTACTAGACTACAGCGCCAGCTCAAAAGAATTAGGCAAAAATATCGGTGATGATCTGGCTGAAGGCAAGCCCACCCTGCCTTTGATCTATGCCATGAATAATGGCAGCAAAGACCAGGCGAACATCATTCGTGAGGCAATAGAAGAAAATGGCCGCGACAAACTACCAGCCATTATCGCCGCCATTGAATCAACCGGCGCCATCACCTACACTGCCGACTGCGCAGCCAAGGAGGCTGATAAGGCCAG
>CAYUKF010000282.1:0-1718 GCA_964445215.1 uncultured Thiotrichales bacterium | reverse complement strand
AAAGTAGCGAAAAAGAAAACCGCTAAGAAGAAAACGGCTAAAAAGAGAAAATAGCCAATATTCTAGTCATAGTTTGACTTAATAAAAAGCCCACGTATGTGGGCTTTGTTTTATTTATCAATTAGTTAGATGCTTTGCATAAGAATTGCTGATAGGCAGGGTTGTCTGTCTCTTCTTTGTATGGATAGTTGAGCTTTGTTAAAAAGCGATGCAGTTTTTCAAGCTGATTTTGCTCCACTTGTATGCCCATCAATATTCTTCCATGCGCCGCGCCATGGTTACGGTAATGAAATAAACTAATATTCCATTTGTTACCAATAGTGCTTAAAAACTGTAATAGCGCGCCAGGTCGTTCAGGAAACTCAAAGCGATACAGGTGTTCGTTGCTGAGTTTGGCGTAACCACCAATCATGTAGCGGACATGCAGTTTGGCTGTTTCATTATCCGACATATCAATTAATTGATAGCCATGGTGCCGCAGTTGTTGAAATAATGCCTGTTTTTCTATTTTACCTTTACTGATCTGTACGCCGACGAAAACCTGCGCTTGGTGTTTATCACTAAAGCGATAATTGAACTCAGTAATACTACGATCACCGATTGCATGACAAAATTTATGAAAACTGCCAGGTTCTTCTACAATGGTGACAGCAAATAGCACTTCGCGTTGTTCGCCTAGTTCAGCACGCTCAGCGATATAACGCAGCCGATCAAAGTTCATATTGGCACCGCTAGTGATAGCAACTAAGGCCTGATTGTGACAACTTTCGTTGGCAAGATATTTTTTTAGCCCAGCAATGGCCAATGCACCAGCCGGCTCAGTGATTGAACGCGTATCATCGAAAATATCCATGATTGCAGCACAAATTTCATCGCTATTAACGGTAATAACGCTATCAACAAGTTCGCTTGCAATGCGAAATGGCTCTTTGCCCACTTGTCGCACGGCAACACCGTCTGCAAAAATGCCGACTTCATCGAGTACAACACGTTTTTTATGCAGCAGTGCTTGTTGCATACACGCGGCATCCTCTGGTTCGACACCAATAATTTTTATTGCTGGGCGCATGTGTTTAACGTAAGCAGCGATACCAGCGATAAGTCCACCGCCACCGACTGGGACAAAAATGGCATAGATGTCCTCTTGTCGATGTTGCTCAAGTATCTCTAAGCCGATGGTGCCTTGGCCAGCGATAATATCTGGGTCATCATAAGGGTGGATAAACGTCAGTCTTGCTGATTGTGCGCGTGCTGTTGCGTGTTGATAGGCTTCATCATAGGTGTCACCATGGAGAATGACTTTGGCACCGAGTTTGTTGACAGCATCAACCTTGATCGCCGGTGTGGTGCGTGGCATAACAATGGTTGCTGAAATTTGCAAACGCTGCGCGGCAAGTGCCACGCCTTGTGCATGATTACCTGCCGAGGCAGCGATGACACCGCACTCTCGCTCGGAGGCGGTGAGATTGACCATCTTGTTGTAGGCGCCACGCAATTTAAAAGAAAAAACGGGTTGTAGGTCTTCTCGTTTTAGTAGCACGCTATTATTCAGCGCAAGTGACAGTTTTTCTGCCTTTTCTAAGGGAGTGCGTTGCGCGACATCGTAGACGGGTGCTTGTTTGATTTTTTCAGGGTAATTAATTGGCATCCGTGTAATCTATCACTATTCTGTATGTAATAGCACCGGTATGATACAGCTAATGATTTAAGAACAATGG
>CAYUKF010000281.1:0-1786 GCA_964445215.1 uncultured Thiotrichales bacterium | reverse complement strand
ATGACTACGGCCATACGGTTACCGCTTTCACGTTTTATTGCCACTGGTCCTTCGGTACGCTCTAGAGTCACCAGATCAGCGAGCCCTGCCGTCGCCTTGTCTTCTGCTAGTGAAAAGCGCTGACTAGAAAATACGGAGACAGAATTACGTAATTGTTCCGGACCGCGCAAAAGTAAGGGTATGCGGCGCACATCCTGATAAACGGTGCCAACACGAATACCTTCTACTTGCGCGCGCAGATCATTTTCCAGCTTATCCACGGAAACACCCAAACGTCCGGCTGCCATCCGGTCAACGACCAGACGCAAATATTGTGCGCCTTCATTGCGCGGTGTATAGACATCTTCGGCACCCGCCACATTTTTCAGAATGTTAACAATGGCATCAGCGGTGATGTTGAGTTGTTTTTGGTCGCCACCGAATATTTTAATCGCCAAATCGCCACGTACTCCGGTAAGCATTTCAGAAACGCGCATTTCTATCGGCTGGGTAAATGCGTAACCAACACCAGGAAAGTCGCTTAATACTGCACGAATGGAAGCAGTTAATGCTTCTTTATCTTTGCTTTGCCACTGATCACGCGGCTTAAGGATAAGGAAGCTATCGGTTTCATTCAGGCCCATTGGATCAAGCCCTAATTCATCAGAGCCTGCGCGTGCGACAATGCCAGTGACATCCGGCACATTCTTAAGAATTGCGCGCTGTACGCGCATATCGATATTAATGGATTCTTGCAGATTGATCGACGGTAGCTTTTCCAATTGGACGATCATGTCACCTTCGTCCATGGTTGGCATAAATGATTTGCCGATCTGTGTATAGAGAAACCCCGCTACGACCAACAACACCAGTGCAAACAAAATAACAGTGCGCGTATGATTAAGCGACCAGTGCAAAGCAAGCCGGTAAATTTTCTGCAACAATTTGACGAAACGCGGCTCTTCATGCGATACCTTGCCGATTAGATAAGATGCTAGCACTGGAATCACCGTTAGCGATAACACTAGCGACGCACTGAGTGCAAAAACAATGGTCAAGGCGACAGGGATAAATAACTTGCCTTCCAAGCCCTGTAGCGTTAGCAGTGGCAAAAATACGATAATAATAATCAGGATACCGGAAGTCACTGGCACCGCCACTTCGCAGGCCGCACGATAAATCAGATGCAGCCTTGGCAGACGTCCGGCCGCTTTGCGGTGAGACAGATGTGTCATTACATTTTCGACCACGACCACGGCAGCATCAACCAGCATACCTACCGCAATTGCCAGCCCGCCTAACGACATTAGATTGGCGGACATGCCAAATTGCAGCATGAGGATAAAAGTCACCAGTGCTGATAACGGAAGAATTAATGCAACGGTTAATGCAGCACGAATATTACCCAGAAACAATATCAGCAAGATAATCACTAACACTGTGGCCTCGGCCAGTGCTTTGGTGACAGTGCCAACCGCTTTATTTACGAGCTGCCCGCGGTCATAGAACACATTGATCTCAACACCTTCAGGCAGGCCTGGTTTAAGTTCCTCGAGTTTGCTACGTACGCCTGCAACAACGTCGCGCGCGTTGGCACCACGCAAACCGAGGACTAAGCCTTGAACAGTTTCACCCTGACCATTTTTTGTGACGGCTCCGTAACGGGTAATCGCACCAATACGAACTTCAGCAATGTTGGCGACGCGCACCGGCTCCAGAGCATCGGCACGAACAACAATATTGCGTACATCGTCTAATGTTTGAATGCTGCCTTCGGTACGAACCAGCAAAGCTTCTTCGCCGTCGT
>CAYUKF010000280.1:0-1818 GCA_964445215.1 uncultured Thiotrichales bacterium | reverse complement strand
GACTATTTAAGCCTTGGCATGATAATAAGAATGGCCGTGCAATTATTAAAAATGTGATCAAAGCAGACACCGGGTTGCCAGGTAGACCAATAAAAGGTGTGCCGCCGATGCTGCCAAAGACTAGTGGCTTCCCCGGTTTTATAGCGATCTTCCACCAATGCATTGCGCCAATATTCTGCAAAGCAGTTTTAATGTAATCTTCATCACCAACGGAAACACCGCCCGTTGAAATAATGACATCAGCACCCTTGCTGCATAATGCCAGCTCGTTTTCGGTGTCACTCAGGTTGTCAGCAACGATTTTGTGGTGCGTTACGGTAAACCCTAGTTGGTTAATAAGAGCGCTCAAGGCATAACGATTCGAGTTGTAGCGTTTGCCGCTTTCATTATGCGTATGTGTGCCGGGTTCCAGCAACTCATTGCCAGTAGTCAGTAAAGCAATATGCAGACGCTGATAGACAGAAACGCTGTCGATACCTAATGAGGCAATCAGTCCAATTTGCACGGGCCCAAGCACATCACCCTTGCGCAACACAAAAGCACCTTGCTGCATATCTTCACCGGCATAGCGAACGTGGTGACCCGCTATCGGCGCGACCTTGAATAAAACTGTTTTATTATCGTAGGTGCAATCTTCTTGTATCACCACGCAGTCTGCCCCTTGGGGTAGACTGGCCCCAGTAAAAATACGCGCGGCAGTTGCCGGTTTAAGTGGTGCAGGGTTGCTACCAGCTATTACGCGTTGGCTAATCGAAATTGATAACTGCGATGAAATATCTGCGCTGTTACAGGCAAAGCCATCCATTGCACTATTGTCACTGCTTGGCACGTTAATGGGTGCGACGATATTGGTTGCGCAGACTCTGCCATTGGCATCGTTGAACGAGACGGTTTCTGTTTTAACGAGTATTCGTGCATGATCGAGTAGTGTTTTAATCGCCTCGTGTTCAGATAACATGGTTAAATACTATCGTTCTATCAATCGCGGAATCAGTTGTACTAGATTACAGGGTCGTGTGCGACTATCAAGCTGTTTACTAATAATATGTGTCCATGCTGTTGTACAAGCACCAGTAGAGCCGGGTAAACAAAAAATGATTGTGCCATTAGCAACGCCTGCGAGGGCTCGTGATTGCAAAGAGGATGTGCCGATTTCTTCGATAGAAACAGCACGAAACATTTCGCCAAAACCATCAATGACTTTATCAAGCAAAGGGCTGATCGCTTCGGGTGTACCATCGCGGCCTGTTAAGCCGGTACCACCATTGCAAATAACTACTTGCACTTTATTATTTGCAATCCAGGAGGATACAGCAGCGCGTATGCGATAGATATTGTCTTTGGTAATACGTTTTTCAACCAGTTTATGTCCGGCACTTTTTAATGCATCAACAAGAAACTGTCCTGAAGTGTCATTGTCTTCATTTCGGCTATCTGAAATAGTCAGTACCGCGATAGCGAGTGGGGTGAGCTGTTGTTCTTTTTTCATGCCTGAAACTATTGGTTAAAAGTGGCTGACGATTATAACGTTTGTCTCCGCTTAGCGTTGCGGTTTTTCAGTTGTTAATACCCATAGAGGTGAGTAGTAGGTAAAGTAAAAGCCCACTGAATAGCATCATAATGATAGCCAAGCTGCGCCAGAATGCTAATGGGTTTTGCTCTAAAATAGGGGGTTTTATTCCCTGTGTAAGGGCATGATTGGGGTGAGATAGGTCATAAATAAATTCTGATAATATTCCATAGCGACTTTCCGGATCAGGGCTAATGGCTTTTTGCAAACAACGATCCATCCACAACGGAATCATTGGATTGTACTGA
>CAYUKF010000279.1:0-1835 GCA_964445215.1 uncultured Thiotrichales bacterium | reverse complement strand
GTCTTATGAAGACCAGGATGGAAAGCTGGTTGCCGTTGACATCACCTATTAATTTATTGTCTCTTTAAGTCCTAGCCCAGTCTTGGCTGTGGCTTTGCTGCTAAGCAGTGAGGGAGAAGTACTGCTGCGGCGTTTGGAATTGAGCTTCAGGTGTCGGCGTTCTTTACACATTATTTTTTTGCTTTCTACGTTACCGCTTAAGTTATTGATTTAGCAGCATCTCATTCATGGCATTGTAATTGCTATTATCTTTAGTTAGGTGCTGTTTGAACGTTGGTTGATTCGACGGCCTTTTTATAGTGTGCGCTATGACTAGAGAGCAGAGTAATGACAGATAATAACGACGAACACAGCTCGGTTGATCAAGTGCCGCAAGATTTTGTAAGTCCGTGGCAAGTGGTGACGACGAGCCATGCCTCTACGAGCAATGAGGAGCTTAGTGCTGATGACATACCGCTAGGTGTTGAATCAGATATTCAACATTTGGATATAGCCTGTGTTTCCCACCACCCATCTACTGCCGATGCCGAGACGCCCTTGTTACGAAGGATGGTGAGAAATATAGGTTAGTGGTTAAAGCGAAACGTTAGTTCTGTGTTTTTGGCCGTAATTACATCGAGCTCCATGACGATCTTTTACGACGACCGCTAAAGCGAGCCAGTAACAAGCCAAGTAGTAAACTTAATATTGCAACGCCAGCACCGACCATAAACCAGTCACGCGCATTGCGGTCTTTTAGCGTTTCGTTCTCCTGTGATAGCGCTTGATTGTTACGTTCCAAGCTAATCACTTTGGACTTTAGGTCTTTATTTTCGCCGTCCATTTGTAGTGCACGACCTGCTGTTGCTTTGATACGTTTGAGTTCTTTGCTTAGTTGGCTATTTGATTTATCGAGATTGCTGCGATTATCTTCGAGTTCTTTTTTTTCGCTGGTTATTAAGGTAATTTGCTCAGATAAGGCTTTGTGTTTGGTTTCAAAGTTGGCTGCACGCGATATTGCCGCATTAAGCTGAGCGCGCGCGCTGGGTTCATTCATTAAAAAGCGTGTAAGCACCCAGCCCTCGGTACCGCCACTGGTCCTTACTTGGCTATAGCCACTGTCGGTTTCCAATATCTCTAAGGCGGTTCCGCTTTTCAGGGTGCGCAGTATTTGAAATGTCGTGCCTTGTCCGCGGCGAAGTGTTATATCTAGGCTGTCGCTAACATAGCGTGTTTCAGCCAAGGCCAGGCTTGAAGTGGTCGCACTGAAAGTGGATATCAGCATCGCTAGTAAGTAGCTAAAATTTTTTGCGATCTTTGGGGGCATAGATTTAAGGAACCTCTGATGTGTCTGGGACTACGTGCCCCCACGCTTTCGCGGGGGCAGGCTCTCGGGGTGCAACGAGATTGCCGACTGAAATATTGCGGATCACCAACAGTAGGCGCTTTAGGCGAAGCGTGAATTGTAGCCAATAGTGGGGCTATTGGCAAAATTAGCAACGCTGAATCGCGATATTTCAGCCGCAAGATTGTGTTCTATGAATTAAATCAGAGGTTTCTTAGATCCAGTTTTGTTTTTGGATTCATGTCAGGCCTCAATTGAGGCCTGACAAAAATTATCATACATTAGGCTGTTAATAACCGAAACAAGCAAGGTTGGCGTCGACCTAGTGCTGCTGGACAAGTGGGTCATATTCTAACAAGCTGGTATATCAACCGACAATATAATGTGGTTGATGTCCTACACTGTCTGGATATTTCATCAATTAGTATTGATCAATGGTTGATCGTTAAGGAGTTCTACATGGCACAAAACATTCCAGCTTATAAAGGCGAGCTCATCAGTCTTTATGTTG
>CAYUKF010000278.1:0-1839 GCA_964445215.1 uncultured Thiotrichales bacterium | reverse complement strand
AAGTTTCATATTGCCCACAATTTTTCTTGCTGAATCATAACGCTATACGACTATTTTTTCTATGTTTAAGGGTAGGTAGAGTAATTATGCAGAGTGAAATTCGCTCACTCTAAACAGATGAATTTAATTAGTAGCTTGGATTTTTCTTTGGTTGGGCAGGGGCTTATCCAGGGTTTCCGTACTATCTCTTCCTTCTTTTTAACGAGAGCCCTCTATACGCTCATTCCCGCAACATATCCTGATGACCAGGCCCATTGGAAATTAAAGCCACCCAGATGGCCGGTGACATCAACCACTTCACCAATAAAATATAATCCCTTTTGAGTTTTTGCTTCCATGGTTTGTGATGAGAGGTAATCGGTATTAACGCCGCCGATAGTGACTTCTGCGGTTCGATAACCTTCAGTTCCGGCAGGGCGCAATGCCCAGTTATTCAATTTGTTTGCGATCTCTTTCAATTTTTTATCGTTCCATTCTGCTAATGGTAATTCTGTGTTTTCTGGCCACCATAGCTTTTCAAGTTGCAGTATTAATGCCCTGGGCATGTGGTGGTTGAGTTGGCTGCGCAATAAATTCTTTGGTTGTTTGTGTTTTAATTTGACTAATAATTCATGTGCATTATCGCTAGGCAATAGATTGATAATGATATCTTCACCATTATGCCAATAATTTGAAGCTTGTAAAATTATAGGGCCGCTTAGGCCGCGGTGGGTAAACAATAAAGCTTCGTGAAAATGAATATTGTTGGTGCTGACGTCAGCGTCAATAGAAAGACCAGATAGTTCCGCAAAAATAGGTTTGTGCTGGTCGCTAAAGGTGAAGGGTACTAAAGCAGCACGTGTTTCTAGGCAGGGTATCTCAAATTGTTTGGCGAGTTGGTAGCCATAACTTGAGCCACCAAGTGAGGGGATGCTGAGACCGCCACTGGCGACAACGAGTGTGTCGCAAATGTATTGCTCGTTTTTGGTGTTGACGTAAAAACTATTATCGCGATGAGCAACATTAGTGATATGCATATTGATTTTTATTGTGACACTAGCGCTATTACATTCGGCGAGAAGCATATTGAGAATGTCTTTTGATGTGACATCACAAAATAGTTGACCCAGTGTTTTTTCATGGTAGGGAATATTGTGTTTTTCTACCAGGGCGATAAAGTCCCATTGTGTGTATTGGCTTAAGGCCGATTTGCAAAAATGGGGATTTTGGCAAAGAAAATTATTGGATGTAACAAAGAGGTTAGTGAAGTTGCAGCGCCCGCCACCTGACATCAGAATTTTTTTACCAACTTTATTGGAGCGTTCCAACAATAATATTTTTTTGCCGCGTTGTGCGGCAGTGATGGCACACATGAGCCCGGCGGCACCACCACCAATAATGATCGAGTCGAAACGAGGCATGCGTTGTGGTAACCAGGATTAGATAACAGGTGGGGATTCTAGCAAGAAATGAATTGATGCAGGATTCTTGAAAGGGTGAATGAGGTGATATTGGGCTTGTGTTGCTTTGTTTTTTATATTGCTTAACTTGGTTGTTGTAAAGGAATAAGTGCATCACCAATTTTAATTTTTCCACCGATTAATATTTTTGCACAGAGTCCGCCATGACCTAACATAGCGGCGCAACCGCCTTTGCCTAGGGCTTGGTTCATGCGCGAACAAGGGTGGCATTGCGCAGTTGCTTCAAATTCTGCTTCGCCAATACGAAAACGTTGGTGGCGCAGTGCATTAAGGTTAAGGCCTGAGACGACGAGATTGCGGCGCAATAAGGCGGGGTCGATGCTGTTGCGTTTGAGTAAGCTGGCAACAAGCTTTATTTGTTCGGCGCTGATGAGGGTGA
>CAYUKF010000277.1:0-1852 GCA_964445215.1 uncultured Thiotrichales bacterium | reverse complement strand
GCTAGATTTAAACCACAGAGCGCCTTCTTTTTTATAAATATAGCCAGCACCTTTTAACCGTTCTATGGCCTTGTCAATGGCTTGGCTGTTGACAAGGGAGCGTTCTGAAAACCATTGTTCATATTCAACGCCAAACTCAGTCAGGTCTTCACGGATGTCGCTAAGAATCACATCCAAACCGGCTTGATGAAAAATGAAGTAATCCTCATTAAGTAATTCTTTGGCATTACTAATCAGCCCGTCAATATGCGCCTCTTTATCACCACCGGCGGGTTCATCAGCTGGTACTTTATCAAAGGCTTGCGCTGCACTGATTTTTAAACTATCGCCTTTGTCTTTAAATACATTTGCGGCAATGTCATGGATATAATCACCTTGATAACCATTGCACGGAAAGGTCAGCGCCTCACCACAGGTCTCTAAATAGCGCAGCCAAATGCTGCTGGCAAGAATATCCATCTGCCGACCGGCATCATTGACGTAATATTCACATTCAACCGTGTAACCGACAGCGGTGAGTAAATTAGCCAGTGTTGCACCATAGGCAGCACCACGACCATGGCCGACATGCAAAGGCCCGGTTGGATTGGCTGAGACAAATTCGATCTGAATTTTTTTACCCCGACCATAGCTACTCAAACCATAATTCTCCGCTTGAGTCAGAATTTCACCAACAACACCATGGCCCGCGTCGAGCTTTAAGTAGAAATTAATAAACCCTGGTCCGGCAATCTGTGTTTTTTCAATAATAGCGTTAGCGGGCAAGGCGTCGATAATCAGTTGCGCCAGCTCACGCGGATTGCGTCGAGCAATTTTGGTCAGCGTCATGGCCATATTGGTGGCGAAATCGCCATGCGCTTTATCACGCGTGGCTTCGATATGGACGGGATGATTGTCGAGGCTGAGTTTGAGATCAGCAGTGACTTGTTCAAGGGCACTGACTAATAATGCTTGGAGCTGGTGTTTCATTAAGGCTTGGGTTTCCAGAAAACGAGAAGCAATTCCCGACCATTATGCAGCGTCAGCAGATGAGTGCAAGCATCATAATCAACTGCCATCTCACTGCTGTCCGTTAACTTTTTTTCGTCATTCCCGCGCAGGCGGGAATCCAGACAATCTCGCTTATGACTAAACAACCTTGTGTTTATATACTCGCCAGCAAGAAAATGGCTCTCTTTACATCGGTGTTACAAGTAACCTGGTATAGCGTACTTAGCCACACAACAATAATCAGGTATGAGCATTGACAGAGAAATACAAAATTCACACCCTAATTTATTATGAGTTGCATGAAACCATGGAGCCCACAATAAATAGTGAAAAAAATGAAGAAATGGAAACAAGAATAGAAAAATCGACTTATTGAAAAAGACAACCTGGTTTGGAGCGATTTGTCCCAGGAGATGCTTTAGATATGGATTCCTGCCTACGCAGGAATGACGGTAGTAGTTGATGGCACGATGACGTCATTCCTGCGCAGGCGGGAATCCAGAATGTTGTTGCAACCACTGGATTTGTGCCTTCGCTGTAATGACAGAAGGAGATTATTGATTTTCATGTCTTTCATACCACAAAGCGATCTAATAGCTCAGTGTTATGCCAGTTAAACAATGATGCATATTAAGTTAACGGGACAGCACTGCTGCCATCTATGAGTTTATTTTTGTTGTGATAATGATTGAGTCTGGTTGGAGGATAGTGGGATCTGCTCTAATAATCATTTTTTTTACATTTTCTTCCATGTTCACAGGCAGCAAATTAATTTCCGGGTGCCTGGCTGCATAGACACGAAATATTTCATCAGCAAAGGCTTGGCCTATAGTGCTTACTCCTGCAAAATCAAAAATAACAT
>CAYUKF010000276.1:0-1876 GCA_964445215.1 uncultured Thiotrichales bacterium | reverse complement strand
AGGCTGAGCCGTCAGATTTACAGTCTGATCCCGTTGACCGCTTGGGTACCCCTCCGAAAAAAAAGGTTAAGCGGCCAAGTTTGCTTGACAATGGCGGGCGTGTCAACGCTTGTCTTGCGGCATAGGGAAGGAATTCAACAATCATAGAGCAAATATCCCGGTTACAAAGTGCCACTATGGGAGCATAAATAAGGGATCAGACGATCAAGCACTTCTTGCGTAGATAATGAAAGACTTGCTGAGCCGCCTCTTCGACACTGATACCATCGGTGTTAATGACTATCTCTGGTGTTTCCGGCGCTTCATACGGATCGCTAATACCCGTGAACTCTTTAATTTTACCGGCACGTGCTAACGCATACAGTCCCTTACGATCACGCGCCTCACATACCTCAAGCGGTGTCGCAACATGTATTTCGACGAATGTCCCGTATTGCGTAATCATACCTCGCACCTCACGGCGCAATGATGTGTAGGGTGCTATCGGTGCGCAAATGGCAATGCCGCCATTTTTAGTGATTTCGCTGGCAACATAGCCTATACGACGGATATTGATATTACGGTGCTCTTTAGAAAAACCAAGCTCACTGGAAAGATGGCTACGCACTACATCGCCATCTAACAAGGTCATATGGCGACCCCCTATCTCCAATAATTTAGCCAACACTGCATTGGCAATGGTTGATTTCCCTGAACCAGAAAGACCGGTAAAAAACAGCGTCAAACCACGGTACGCTAGTGGCGGATAGCTACTACGCACCTCATCAACAACCTCAGGAAATGAAAACCACTCAGGAATCTCAAGATCGCGATCCAGACGATGGTAAAAATCATCGCTATCTATGGCCGCGACCACATCGCCAGCTTGCAACATGGAAGGTGTAATGTATTCACCGCGCGCTTCAACATAAACAGGCAATTCATAGTTCACTAGCTTAATATCAAGTTGCTCTTGCGCAGCTTTGGTTAAATTATTATCAATTTTCGAATTAAGCTTAACCGCTGCGTAGCGATCCCACGTTACCATGTGCGTACAGCCATAATTTTGACGAATGATGGCGTGTAGTATCTGTTCACGTAAGCCCGCGTGACGCTCAGCTAACGGCAATAAAGCGAGCAACGTTGTTTGGCTAGGAAAGTGCTTCAACACGGCTTGGTAGCAACGCACTGTGGAGTGGTATTGCTCACCCTCTGCCACCAATGGGTGCAACATTAAACTAGCATTGTTATCCAAGGCTGCCTGTAAGGCCATTTTATACTCGGCGCGATGAATCGGCCCAGTCGCATGCATTGCAATCACATTACCCCAGGTCAACTTGGAAAATTGCTGGCGCATTTCTTGTGGGCTATAACGCAAACGTTTGAAGCTATGATGCGCTGGTACTTCTAAACCCTGCACCGAACCCGACAAATAAACAGGGTTACTGTAATCAAGTAGCGCAGCAACACCTGGTTGAGATGGCGTATCGGTGCCATAAATTGCTTTCGCCTCAGCTTTCAGATCTGGCCGCCAAATCTCATCAACCGTAAGAATAGCAATCACCACCCCTTCTAAATCACGTAAAACAAGTTGCGCACCTGCGCTCAGCTCTTCAGCACACTTGTCACTGACATCGAACACAACGGGTAAAGGCCACAAACTGCCATCTGCAAGCTGACCCTTATCCAACACGGCTTGATAATCGGCCTGCCCCATAAAACCGCGTAACGGCGACAGCGCGCCAGACATCAGCAATTCGATAACAGATTGCTGACGCAAGCTCAAATCCCATGACGGCAATGACTGAGCGACTTCTTTTAATTTGTTATTTTCAGCGCTATCAACATAAAGACTGATGAGCTCGCCTTTATAAGCTGGAATGTTTTGTGCCATGTA
>CAYUKF010000275.1:0-1897 GCA_964445215.1 uncultured Thiotrichales bacterium | reverse complement strand
CGTAAAAAGTGTGCCGCAGGCACATAAATTAGCAGCATAGGACGTGCTGATAAATTGTGGCGAAGCTCACAAAAAGATGGTGGCAGGCCCACCGAAGTCTGCTGTCGGAAGTCGGCTTCAAACCACTGCAAGTGGCTGTTATTAAGAGTAACGGTCATCAGCGTTGCAGTCAAAGTGCGAACGTTAGTTCGGCAGGTGTGATATAGAGAGACGAGTAAACCCGAACCTATGTTGACGCGTCGAAAACTACAAATTGACATCAAAATCAGAGGCGTTTTTACCTTCTGAGAAAAGTTCACAGGCAAATTCCGAATGTTGTGTGAGCGGTGTCCGGCGTAAAGTGGGCGTGACTCTATATTTGGCTTTTTGTGGGAACTGCGGGAACCAGTTATCATGATATTAAGGGAGAAATACAAATCACTGAATTGATGAGTATGAGAGTACCAATGCATGATGCTGGGGCGGAGCTGCTCGTAGTAGTGAGGAAAGGCTTGTAATGAGCGTGAAGCGAAGGGGCAGCGTTAGGCTGTTGGAAATTATGGTTCAACTGCAAATAGCAGGAGGAAATCATGAATAAAACAAAACCGTTTATTATTTCAAAATGGGATGTTGTGAAGGCATATCAATTAGTGAAAGCTAATCGAGGTGCTGCGGGTGTAGATAATCAATCATTAAGCGATTTTGAAAAAGATTTAAAGGGTAACCTCTATAAATTATGGAACAGACTGTCATCAGGCAGTTACTTTCCACCCCCTGTCAAAGCGGTAGCAATACCGAAGAAAACAGGTGGTGAACGTATTTTGGGGATACCAACGGTAAGTGATCGCATCGCACAGATGGTAATCAAGTTAGAATTTGAGCCACTTGTAGAGCCACACTTCTTATCTGATTCGTACGGTTACCGACCAAATAAATCAGCAATAGATGCCATTGGCGTAACACGTCAACGGTGCTGGCATTACAACTGGGTACTTGAATTCGATATAAAAGGACTGTTCGATAACATTCCTCATGATTTGCTGTTAAAAGCGGTGGATAAGCATACCGACAACCCATGGGTTAGGTTGTATATCAAGCGCTGGTTAAGCGCGCCGATGCAGAGAGCCAATGGTGAAGTAATAGAAAGGAACATGGGCACACCGCAAGGAGGCGTTATTAGCCCTATTCTTGCCAATTTATTTCTGCATTATGTTTTTGACAAATGGCTACAAAAGCATTATTCAACAACGCCATGGTGCCGTTACGCAGATGATGGACTAGTTCATTGTCGCAGTGAAGCTGAAGCTAAACACATGCTTGATGTGTTAATGCATCGGTTTGAAGCATGTGGCCTTGAAATACATCCATTGAAGACCAAGATTGTTTACTGTAAAGACGATAGTCGAAGAGGGCAATATGAAAATACCGAATTTGACTTCTTAGGTTACACCTTTAGACGAAGACCATGCAAAAACCGAAAACTTAACATCATGTTTGTTAGTTTTACTCCAGCGGTGAGCAAAGTTGCTTTGAAATCAATGCGATTGAAAATCAGAAAACTACGGGTACGCATGGCAACTGAGCTAAGTATTGCTCAATTAGCCAAGTGGCTCAATCCAATAATTAGCGGATGGATAGGCTACTATGGCCGATTTACTCGCTCAGCGTTATATGGAATGTGCCGACACGTAAATAAAGCACTGGTGAGGTGGGCAAGACGCAAGTTTAAACCACTTCGGCAACATAAAACCAAAGCAATGAGATTCGTGGAAGGAATTTCAAAGCAAAGCCCCCATTTATTTGCTCATTGGCGAGCAGGAATGATAGGTCCGTTTGCCTAATGGGAGCGGTATGAATTGAGAGGTTCACGTACCGTTCTGCGAGAGGCTGCTGGGGAAGTTCCAGCGGCCTACTCACC
>CAYUKF010000274.1:0-1932 GCA_964445215.1 uncultured Thiotrichales bacterium | reverse complement strand
TTATTTTCTATTACCTCGGTAACAACCAATAGTTGCTGATCTTCCGTTTCTATCTCTTCACCTTTCACATAATAGACACGGCTGATTGGTGCATTATCAATAGCGTACGTACGCCGCTCACCGGCAGCAGGGAAACTGATTTCAACCCGACGATTACTGGCATCGACCACAATACCTAAACCCAATTCGGCTTCGGTATTACTCACCCAACGCTGACCAGGCACAAAAGACGCTAAAGACACAAACAACTCACTCAAAGGTAAAAAATAGAGGCTACAACTAAAACGATGGATAGTAGGGGGTTATGGAATGAGGAGCAAGGATATACTAAAGGAGCCTCTGGTTACGTTCGTTTCCATCATCTCCACGCAGGCGAAGATGCAGATAATTCACTGAGTTATGGATTTCCGTCTACGCGGGAATAACGTTACTCAGATCTTCCTAAATTAAAGTAGCCGATGGCAAGCTATGGATAACCCTTCTCCTGTTAAGCAAGAAGTGCTACAAACCCCTGCTTAACCATGTACCAATGAAATACGCAACACTTCAAATTTTTTAATACAAGCTACCACATTAAATCATCAGGGATTTTATAATCTGCGTAAGGGTCATCTTCACTCGGCTCCGTTGCCCTGTTGTCCTCACAAGGCGAGCAATGAATAATGCACAGCGCATCTCGCTGCTTTATTTTATCTGCCACAGGCATGGGCACTAACTCGTAGCACTCATTTAGCTTGGCTATCGCTAAACGACCTGAGGTCAAATATTTGTGTATCAACGTGGAAACATGAAGACGTTTAACCACATTGGCATCAGTGAAATGATAAACACACTCGCCATCACGCTCTTTAACACGGTTACTTTCGATTAACTGCTTGATCTGCGCTACAATCGCCTTGCGTTCCGACGCTTCTTTTTTCTGCTGATTCAGCAGACGATCACGCCCCACCTTTTCAGCATGAGACTTTTGCGCCAACAGTTTCGCTTCATCTAAAGGTACAGGCGTGCCTTTCTTCGCCTTCTGTTTCTTGTTTTTGTATTGGCCCTGCCTGACTTTTTTGGCCTTCTTTTCGTCGACCAGGCCAGTCTGTTGCAACTGCTCAAAAAGTGAATTTCCCATGAGCTGTGCTCCCGTGTGTATTTTATTTAAAGAGGGTTACCCGCTAAGCCAGCAACCGAATGATATGGAATACTCATTGAGTCGGTTGATTAATCAGGACTATCCAGAGACTTTTTTTCTGCCCAATCGCATACAGTAATGGGATCAGTAAAGAGCTTGGAATTGGGTATTAATATCTTATCGCCGTCTTTACATAGCTCGGTATAACGCAAATCGATGGTCACCACCGTGCCCTCATAGCCTGAAATTTTTATATGGTCACCGATTTCAAAAGGCCGATACAAACTAATCAGCACCCCTGACAGTAAATTGGAAATCGTATCTTTAAGCGCAAAGCCCAATGCAAAACCGGTCAGGCCCAGCCCGGCGATCATTGCAGAGACATTAACGCCAAGAACACCTAAAGATGCGACAAAGCCAAACATAACCAATACGATGCCGGTAATGCGCGAAACAAGTAACGTAATATGACTCTCTAAATACAGGCTCCGCGAGATTTTATTTATTGCAGGCTTTATGACTTTGGACAACAGCAAGAAAACAAGCAAAACAAAAATGGCCGCGCCCACCTTGGGCGCCCACAATACCAAGCCAGCCATAAACGATTGAAAAATCGATTCCATAACTTAATCAATCACTCCCGCACCTGTTAATCTCACTTAACCATCGCCAGAAAACTACTTTTGTACAATAATCGCCTCGAGTTCAGCAAATTTCGCATCAACCAAAACCTTGTCTGCACGCGACTCCAAGTTTACGCGCAATACCGGTTCGGTATTCGAACTACGTACGTTTAAACGCCAGTTTTCAAA
>CAYUKF010000273.1:0-1939 GCA_964445215.1 uncultured Thiotrichales bacterium | reverse complement strand
CTGCCTTTCTGGTTGCGTCTATACCTGCATTCAATATGAAACACTGCACTAGTGGGACTTTATACGTTGTTGCTACACCGATTGGCAATCTCGGCGATATCAGTGCGCGTGCATTGCAAGTGTTAAATGATGTCGATGTCATCGCCTGCGAAGACACGCGTCATAGCGCACACTTATTACAGAATTTTGGCATTTCTACAAAAACCATAGCATGTCACGATCATAATGAACGTAATGTGAGCGCAGCGATCGTCGGCTTATTGCGTGAGGGTAAGTCCGTTGCTCTGATCTCGGATGCAGGTACGCCCTTAATCAGTGACCCGGGTTATATTTTGTTGCGTGAAGTGCATCATGCTGGCTTGAAAGTTTGCCCAATTGCTGGTGTTAGCGCCTTGATAGCAGCGCTGAGTGTGGCTGGTTTAGCGACAGATCGCTTTGTTTTTGAAGGGTTTTTACCGGCCAAGGTGGCTGCGCGGCGAGCTCGACTGCAACAGCTAGTGAATGAAACACGAACACTAATTTTTTACGAATCATCGCACCGTATCCTGGCCAGTCTGGATGACTTGATAGACGTGTTTGGTGCCGATCGTGATGCGACGATGGCGCGTGAGATGACTAAGAAATTTGAAACCATTCACTCGGCTAATTTGGCACAATTGCAGACGTTTATCGAAGTAGATAGTAATCAGCAAAAAGGTGAATTTGTGCTGGTGGTCGCAGGCTCAAAACCGACCACGGACAAGGCCGATGCCGAACGTATTTTGATTATATTGTTAGCAGAATTGCCCGTTAAGCAGGCCGCAGCACTGACTAGTAAATTAACGGGTGTTAGCAAAAATGCGCTTTATCAGCTAGCGCTCACCTTGCGCGAATCAATGGGTGCCTTGTCAGGTGATGGCTGAGCGCTTAAGCTAGCCACGGAAGTCAGCCAGGCAATCGCTGTATCGGCAGATTATAATTTGGTGATAGAGAGGAAAGTCCGGGCTCCACAGGGCGGGATGCCAGGTAACACCTGGGCGGCGCGAGCCGACGGCAAGTGCCACAGAAAATATACCGCCATTACTGCTTGCAGCGATGGTAAGGGTGAAATGGTGCGGTAAGAGCGCACCGCGCTGCTGGTAACAGCAGTGGCAGGGTAAACCCCATCCGGAGCAAGACCAAATAGGGGAGCATTGGTGTGGCCCACACTGCTCCCGGGTAGGTTGCTAGAGGTGCGCGGCGACGCGTATCGTAGAGAAATGATTGCCCACGACAGAACCCGGCTTATCGGCTGACTTCCTCCTTTCTTTTTTACCATTATTTGCTTGCCAGAGGCTTTCTAAGTCTTTGATTGTTATGGTGTCTTTAGGCATTTCTCAACCGCTTTCCCCCAATCCCTCGCAAAACCCGGAAAACCTGTAACTACGCCTCTTGACAGTGACATCTATAAGTATATAGTGGCAAGAATGTGGGGAAAAGTGGTAAATAGTGGGGAAAATATGGGAAGCCGGGTATGTTCTACGGTGTAACTCATATCAATCTCGACACTAAAGCGCGCTTGGCTGTGCCAACGCGCTATCGTTCTTTGCTTGAACAGCATTGTGCCAAGCAAGTGTGTATTACTGCTGCTTTCAATGATCGCTGTTTACTCGTTTACCCGCAACCCGAATGGGAAAAGCTTGCGCGCAAATTATCCAATATGCCAACGGTGTTTGACAGTGTTGCGCGCAATGTTGGTCGTGTCTTGATGGGTTATGCCGAAGAGCGCCAGCTCGATGGTCAGGGTCGCATCTTGTTAACTGCTGGCCAGAAAGAATATGCCGGGATCAGTAAAAGTATTGTCTTGGCTGGGCAAGGTAATAAGTTCGAAATCTGGGATGAGGAAAGCTGGAACGCGATTGGCCAACAGTGGTTATCTGGCGACCCGGCGGCAATTGATATCGACAAATTGCCTGATTAT
>CAYUKF010000272.1:0-1959 GCA_964445215.1 uncultured Thiotrichales bacterium | reverse complement strand
AGGCCGCCTGGTCCTGCGACAAAACCACCCATACCCAGGACAGCCATCGGGCGATGACGTAACAACACAACGGCCGCCTGCATCATCGCCAAGGCAAGGCGAAACGGGGAGAGGAGTCGTTTCGCCAATGACTTCCCGCGCAAACCGGAAATCGAAATCCACACCACAGGAATGCCTGCAGCGGGCACTAAACGGGACTCGATACCCTCTCTCGTCCCCAACCAAATCACTTCGGCACCACGCGCCATCAACTCATCAGCGACGGCAAGGCCAGGATAAACATGCCCACCCGTACCGCCTGCCATAATCATCACACGTATTACCACTTTCGTGGCCTCACTTGCTGACTTTTTTGCCGCATTTCATAGTCAGCTCGTAGCAATAAAGCGCAACAAACACAGGCCACCAAAATACTGGATCCGCCGTAACTCATTAGCGGTAAGGTTAAGCCCTTTGTTGGCAAGACACCCATATTGACACCCATATTGATAAACGCCTGCATACCAAACATTAAGGCGATTCCGTAGGTGAGATAAGCAACAAATGGCATCGATAATATTTGGCATCGATAGGCAACCCGAAAACTACGTAAGACGATATAACCAAAAAGACCAATAACAATGAGCACGGAAACCAAACCAAGTTCTTCTGCCATAACTGCAAAAAGAAAATCTGTATGCGCTTCGGGTAAAAATGATAGCTTTTGCACACTGCCACCCAAACCAACACCAAACCAACCGCCGCGACCAAAAGCAATTAGCGCTTGAACTAACTGAAAACCACTATTAAAAGGGTCTTGCCAAGGATCAAGGAATGAGGTTAATCGAGCCAAACGATAAGGCGAATAAACAGCTAATGCACCGAGACTTGCGCCGCCAATTAATAACAAAATCAGAAACTGATAAAGCTTAACGCCAGCCAGGAACATCAAAGCAAAGACAGAAACTGCCAATACCACTACCGAGCCAAAATCTGGCTCGAGCAATAACAACACAGCAAAAACAATAAAAACCGCCATGGGCTTAATAAAACCTTGCATGACATCAGCTAACTGTTTTTGGTGATGCGCTAAATAACCTGCCAAATACAGCAAAAATGCTAGTTTGGCGAACTCCGAAGGTTGTAAACGGATAACAAGCAAGTCAATCCAGCGTCGAGCACCGTTCACCGTCACGCCAATACCCGGCACTAGCACCAAAATAAGCGAAATAAAAGCTACGACCAACAACCATGGCGCAACCTTCTCCCACAGGCTCATTGGGATTTGAAAACAAATATAAGAAACGATCAACGCCACAGCTAACAAGCTGATTTGTCGAATCAGAAAATAATGTGCATTACCTGTCTGATGTTCGGCAATGCTTAATGATGCCGAGGCTACCATAACAATGCCTAAACCAATAATGACGGCCATTGACATCAATAGTGATAGATCAATAGCCGCAGTTGGCACAACATTAACCCTGCCTTTAATGCGACGTCGCGTTTGCTCCGCCGGTCGCGTTTGCGTCGCAACACTCATTGCAAACCTCGCGCAGCATTAGCAAAAGCATTGCCACGTGCTTCATAGTTAGCAAACATATCAAGACTGGAACAGGCTGGCGATAACAATATCGTGTCACCCTCTTCGGCACAGGAAAATGCTTTGCTAACAGCTTCATCCATATCAGTAGCGTGCACTGTATTCAGTGTCCCATTCAACAGCGACTCGATCTTGGCTGCAGCCTTGCCTAAGGTAACGACTGTCTTAACCTTCGCAATCACAACATCGCGTAAGGGAGATAAGTCTGCACCCTTCGCATCACCACCTGCAATCAATATAATTGGTGTATTAACAGAGTTAATCGCTGCAATTGCTGCAGCAACATTTGTCCCTTTCGAGTCATTAATAAATCGTCTTCCGTTAACGATAGCCACCACTTCACAACGATGCGGCAAACCAGAAAATATTTGCAACGT
>CAYUKF010000271.1:0-1967 GCA_964445215.1 uncultured Thiotrichales bacterium | reverse complement strand
AAGCTATTCTGGAAAAGTTAAGCCAAAACCACGAGGTACATGAAGCTCTCTCGGTGGCATACACTATGGAGCTAATGGAACAAGACGTTGATGTGATCTATCAAGCCTAACTTCTGGACGAAGAAGAAAGGTTTATCGGCTTCCCTGATTTTCTCTTTCGGCATGAAAGCGACCAATACCAGACAAACGAATCCGCCGAAGGATCTTGCTGTCGGTACTGTCTGCGTACTTGCCCATATTTTTGAAAGAAAGTTGCATATGTTTTTCTTTCAAAAGAAAAGTGGTATCTAGGTGGCGCCCAGCCGCGATCTATCGGCATTTCCTGAAGAACGCTCTCGACCACTCACCATATTTTGGTCAGTGTTCGTAACATAGGTTTCAAGGCGTGACAGGCACACCAGTGATATTCGCCTATTCCCACTCAATTGTTGCGGGTGGTTTACCAGAAATATCGTAGGTGACGCGGGAAATGCCATCGACTTCGTTGATGATTCGGTTGGAAATACGGCCCAGCAAATCATAAGGCAGCTCAGCCCAATGCGCCGTCATAAAATCGGTAGTCACTACTGCGCGTATGGCCACAACATAGTCGTAGCGACGACCATCGCCCATTACACCGACGGATTTGACTGGCAAAAATACAGCGAAGGCCTGACTCGTTTTATCGTACCAATCTGCCTTTCGTAGCTCTTCTAAGTAAATGGCATCTGCTTTACGTAATAAGTCTGCATATTCTTTTTTCACTTCACCGAGAATACGCACCCCCAAACCTGGGCCTGGGAATGGGTGGCGGCATACCATTTCTGCCGGTAAACCGAGTTCCACGCCAATCTTTCTCACTTCATCTTTAAATAACTCGCGCAATGGCTCAAGCAGCTTAAGTTTCATCCGCTCCGGCAAACCACCCACATTATGGTGTGACTTAATAACATGCGCCTTACCTGTACGTGAACCAGCCGATTCAATAACATCGGGGTAAATTGTCCCTTGCGCTAACCATTTTACGTCTTTGATTTTGGCGGATTCAGCATCAAAGACATCGATAAATAAGCCGCCAATGATTTTGCGTTTTTTCTCTGGATCAGTTTCCCCAAGCAATGCATCGAAAAATAATTTCTCCGCATCAACACGAATCACATTCACCCCCATGTGCTGTGCCATAGTAGCCATAACCTGGTCACCTTCATCAAGACGCAGCAAACCGGTATCGACAAATACGCAAGTCAGTTGGTCGCCTATGGCCTTATGCAATAAGGCAGCAACAACAGAAGAATCAACGCCACCCGACAGACCTAACAATACTTTGTCATTGCCCACTTGTTGCTGAATGACAGCTATACTCTCTTCAACAATATTAGCAGGCGTCCAATTTGATGGGCACTGACAAATAGTATGAATAAATCGCCCTAAAAGATTCTCACCTTGCTTGGTATGAACAACCTCAGGATGAAATTGCAAACCGTAATAATGGCGTGACTCATCGGCTATAGCCGCATACGCTGCATGTTCACTGCTGGCAATGACACGAAAATTATCCGGCATTTTACTAACGCGATCACCGTGACTCATCCATACGTCAAGCAATGCTCGGCCATCAGCGTTAGTGCGATCTTTAATATCTTTCAACAACACTGAATCAGCACTGACAGTAACTTCAGCATAGCCAAACTCGCGCATCGTAGACGACTCAACGACACCACCTAATTGCGCAACTAGCGTTTGCATTCCATAGCAAATACCCAGTACGGGCACGGCAAGATCAAATACGATTTGTGGTGCGGCAACCGCTTCACTATCAATAACCGATTCTGGCCCGCCGGAAAGAATAATGCCCTGTGGGTCAAAGGCTATAATTTCTTCCGTACTGACATCGTAGGGATATATTTCACAATATACCCCTGCCTCACGCACGCGACGACCAATTAACTGGGTAGTTTGCGAACCGAAATCAAGAATGAGAATGCGGT
>CAYUKF010000270.1:0-1980 GCA_964445215.1 uncultured Thiotrichales bacterium | reverse complement strand
CACGACGATGACGAATGCCACGATAACAGCCTAAATCCATTAAGCGCTTGATATTTATGGAAATTTCACGACGAAGATCACCTTCGACGCGAAGCTTGCCAATTTCACTGCGAAGCGATTCAAGCTGCGCTTCTGTCAATTCTTTAACCTTGGACGCAGGGTTAACGCCACTGGCATCACACAATTTTCTGGCCCGACTACGGCCAACACCATAGATTGCAGTTAGTGCAATCTCAGCGTGCTTATGATCAGGGACATTAACCCCAACGATACGTGCCACAAACTATCTCCTGTCCCCACAACCTAAAAATGCTGAGGGTGTAAGCGTACAAATTGAAACCGAATATTATAACCAATCAACCAAAATCAGTCAATCCATGTGGGTGGTGCCACTATCAGCCTTGGCGTTGTTTGTGGCGAGGATTAGAGCAAACCACTCTCAATACGCCCTTACGTCGCACTGTCTTACAGTGTCGACACAGTTTTTTAACCGATGCTCGAACTTTCATTTCTTTATCTCCAACTTCACGCCGCCCATGTGCATTGCGGTGTATATATCCGCCCTAAGGCAACTAAATACCGCGGCGACCATGGCCTTTCAGATTTGCCTTTTTCATCAAACCATCGTATTGATGTGACATCAAATGAGCCTGAACTTGACTCATAAAATCCATCACAACTATGACAATAATCAACAACGATGTGCCGCCAAAGTAAAACGGTACATTCCAATACAAAATCAAAAACTCTGGCAACAAACACACCGCAGTAATGTAAATCGCCCCCGCCAAAGTCAAGCGAGATAACACACCATCAATATATTTTGCTGTCTGATCACCAGGGCGAATCCCAGCAATAAAAGCACCTGAGCGCTTTAAGTTATCTGCCATATCTTTTGGCTTAACAGTCAATGCTGTATAAAAGAAGCAGAAAAACATAATCGCTGCCGCGTAAAAACCAACATATAGCGGCTGTCCCGGAGACAGGGCCGCAGCAATATCGCCCAACCAACGCATGCCTTCGGTCTGGCCAACCCAGGTACCAATAGTGCCTGGGAACAAGATAATACTTGACGCAAAAATTGGCGGTATCACGCCCGCCATGTTCAGCTTCAGTGGCAAATGGCTGGTCTGCCCAGCATACATTTTGCGCCCTTGCTGGCGTTTCGCGTAGTTAACCGTTATGCGCCGCTGACCACGTTCGACAAATACAACAAATGCGGTAACTGCCAGCGCCAATGCAATAATAATCAACACTAACGCACCGTGTAACTCGCCAGTACGTGCCAACTCAAGCGTGCCGCCAATGGCAGACGGTAAACCAGCGACAATACCGGCAAAAATAATCAGCGAGATACCATTACCAATACCGCGCTCCGTCATTTGTTCACCCAGCCACATCAAGAACATCGTCCCAGTCACCAGTGTTACCACCGCGGTGAAACGAAATGCTAGACCCGGATCAATCACTACAGCCGCACCACCTGCACTCATACCTTCCAGTGCAATGGAAATACCAATCGCCTGAAACGTAGCCAACGCAAGAGTAAAACGTCGCGTATATTGTGTGATTTTACGGCGACCTGCTTCGCCTTCTTTTTTCATTTGCTCAAGCTTTGGACTAACTGCTGTCAGAAGCTGAATGATAATAGAAGCCGAAATATATGGCATCACACCAAGTGCAAATATGCTAACCCGGCCTAAAGCGCCACCAGAAAACATATTAACAAATTCTAAAATAGTGCCTTTTTGTTGCTCGAACAAATCTGCTAGGGCAGTGGGATCGATACCTGGTACCGGCAAAAAAGTCCCCACACGAAATACGATTAGCGCGCCAAGAACAAACCACAAGCGCCGCTTGAGCTCACCGAGATTTCCCCCGCCTATTTTGGAGGCTAGCGCTGCAGCGGAAGTGGACACTTAAGAAGCCTCTGATTTATTCTGGACGAAGTAGATTGTGCCTGAAATATTCAGATTCAAG
>CAYUKF010000269.1:0-1990 GCA_964445215.1 uncultured Thiotrichales bacterium | reverse complement strand
GATGTCGATGACTATAACCACGTCAACGCCTTTATCGATATGCATGACATCGGTGACGCCTTAATACGCGCAGGCTTTCAATCACCGGTGCTCGATATCGAAAACTTCACCCTGACCTATAACAATATTAAAGACCTTATGCGCGAGCTCAAAGCCATCGGCGCACATAACGTCACTGCCGGACGTCAACGCGGATTAATGGGCAAACAACAATTCAAAAAAATAGAACAAGGCTACGAGAAATTTCGTCACAATGGCAAATTACCTGCAAGCTATGAAGTCATCTATGGTCACGCTTGGGTGCCGGAACAAAAAACCAGAAGAGAAGCAGACAATATCGAAGTGAAAATATCTCTTAAACAACTCGGCAAAAGAAAGTAGGCAGTAATATGTCCAAAGGATTTTTCGTGACCGGCACCGATACCGGGGTTGGCAAAACCACTATCTCGTTAGGGCTTATCGCCGCACTGCAAAATTCAGATTATAAGGTCTCTGCAATGAAGCCTATCGCTAGCGGCTGCGCAACAGTAAATGGCGAACTACGCAACAACGATGCTCTAAGACTCATCGCGGCATGCAATCAAGACTTGGACTATAAAGATGCCAACCCCTACGCCTTTAAGCCGCCCATAGCTCCACACATCGCCGCCGAACAAGCTGGTGTAGAAATCAACATTGCAACCATTTGCAAACTCGCCAAAAAACATAAGGCCAAGAACGATTACACCATCATCGAAGGCATAGGCGGCTGGCAAGTCCCACTTAATAAAAATGAAACTTTACAAGACCTAGCTAAAGCACTCAACCTACCCGTGATTCTTGTCGTTGGGCTGCGCCTTGGCTGCCTCAATCATGCCTTGCTTACTGCCAATGCAATTCACAGTTCGGGGTTAGTTCTTGCCGGATGGGTTGCCAATCATTGCAGAAAAAATATTAGCAATGTCGATGCAATCATCGATACTTTAGAACAACACATTGACTCGCCAAACATTGGCAGGGTAAATTATATGCGGGAAATAAATGCAAAAATAGTTGCTAACAAATTAGATGTCTCTAAATTAGATTAGCTTACAGAAACTCACTTCCCTAAATTTTTCCCCAACCAGCTCTTTTATTGCTCAATTACAGGGGCCTCTATACTTGAATAATATGTGGAGTGCTGACGCCACAAATATATGGCCATAAAAACACAAGAAGGAAACCATAATAATAATGCAGTTGCAGATCTTTCATTCCCATAAATTCCGGGCAACACAACAAAAAACAAAAATAGAAATATATAGAACAAACCTTCAGTGATTAACATGAAATTTGGCTTTACTTTATTAATTTTATTAATAGAAAATGTTATCCCAACAAAACCAATAACTATCGTCAAGAGAGAAATAGTGTAAAGCGCATTACCAGGACCATATTGGTGATGTATAAAACCGTTGCCAACGGTAATCATTCCAGAAAATAATAATATTAAAGCGATAGCAATCAGGTTATTTGTTAGGTAATGCTGTATAGCCGAACGAAAACATACAATTACTGACAAGCATATAAATGCGATCCCCAACAAATCAAATCGCTCCTCATGCGCTAAACCCAAAAAATAAAATACAAATTCTGGCATAACTGCATTAATACTCTGGTTTTCATGAGTAAGATCAACCAAAGAACCGAGAGAAATTAACACGATACCACTTACAAACAAAAAAATACTGAACCAAAGGCGCAACCGTAAAAGAAAGTAACTGATGAATGCCACACCAAGCAGACCAAATAATGGTTGCACCCCCTCGGTAATCATATTGCTTTCTGATAGATACAAAACCAAACTAAATAAAAAGAAAGATATACTAAGCTTAACCTGTGTAGACTCCCTTAAAACCCAATAAGAAAAAATTGATATCAGCAATACAATAAAAAGATAATATTTTGATAGTTGTTCTTGAACGGAGTACTCTGACCTTGGCTCCATAAACTCTTTTATAAACGAAAACAC
>CAYUKF010000268.1:0-1992 GCA_964445215.1 uncultured Thiotrichales bacterium | reverse complement strand
AAGAGGAAATTAATATGCCTAACGTCTCAATGCGTGAGATGCTGGAGGCTGGTGTTCATTTCGGCCATCAGACTCGCTACTGGAATCCCCAGATGGCGCCTTATATCTTTGGCGCACGTAATAAAATTCATATCATCAACCTTGAAAAGACGTTGCCGTTGTTTAACGACGCCTTAAATTTTATTGGCAGCTTGGCTGCTCGTAAAGGCAAGATCTTGTTTGTGGGTACCAAGCGTGCCGCATCAGAAATTATTGCTCAAGAAGCTGAGCGTTGCGGTTGCCCGTATGTTGATCGCCGTTGGTTGGGTGGTATGTTAACCAATTTTAAAACCATCAAGCAGTCAGTTCGTCGTTTGAAAGAGCTCGATGCGATGGAAGAAGACGGTCGTATGAACCGTTTCAATAAAAAAGAAGCCTTAGGCCTGAGTCGTGAACGCACCAAATTGCAAACTAGCCTGGCGGGTATTAAGAACATGGTGGGGCTGCCTGATGCCATGTTTGTTGTGGATGTCGGTTATGAGAAAAACGCAGTTGCAGAAGCAGTGAAACTGGGTATTCCTGTTATTGGTATTGTTGATACTAATAATCAAATGAAGGGTATTGATTATGTCATCCCCGGTAATGATGATGCCATTCGCTCAATTCAGCTTTACGTCGCAAGTGCTGCTGATGCAGTGCTAGAAGGACGTTTATCGCTTGCCCAAAACCAGGGTGGTAGCGGTGATGAATTCGTCGAGGTTGATGCTAGTGGTGCAGTCGCGGTGCCGGCCACGGTTAAGAAGAGAGCGAGAAAAACAGTGAAGAAAAAAGTTGATGCTAAAGTGCCAGTAGAGACTCCAGCAGAAACACCAGCAGTAGCTGAAACATCAGTAGAGGCATCAGCGGAAACACCAGCAGCAGCTGAAACATCAGTAAAAGCCTCAGTAGAAACGCTTACTGCATCTTAAAGTGATAACAATATAGTGTTCTTTTGTGTCGTGGAGTCGTGCTTGACACGCCCCGTAATGACCAGCCGAGCAAATTGAGTATTTTGTATGAGGAAAGATTTATGAAGGTGTCTGCTGCGATGGTTAAGGAACTGCGCGAGCGTACTAGTTTAGGTATGTTGGAATGTAAAAAAGCACTAACTGAGACAAGTGGTGATATCGATGCTGCCGTCGAGTTATTACGTAAGTCAGGCCAAGCCAAGGCAGATAAAAAAGCTGGTCGTATCGCTGCCGAAGGCCGAATTGTTCAATTAATTAGTGATGATGGGAAAACCGCAGCCATCGTTGAAGTGAACTGTGAAACTGATTTTGTTGCCAATGGCGATGAATTTGGTGAGTTTGTCACATTGATTGTTCAGCGCGTTATCGCTGATAAGCCTGCTGATGTCGATGCATTAGTACAGTTAGCATTCGACGATGATAAGAGCATTGAAGAGCGTCGCAAAGAGATGATTACCAAGTTGGGTGAAAAGATCTCTGTTCGCCGCTTTGATCGTTTTGATAGTGATGGTGGCCAAATCGATGGCTATATGCACGGTGTTCGCATAGGCGTCTTGGTTGACATTGTTCCTGGCAACACCACCTTGGGTAAAGATGTGGCGATGCACATTGCTGCCAGTCGACCTATCGCGATATCTGAAGACAACGTTGCCCCAGCTGCGCTGGCTAAAGAGAAAGATATTTTTGAAGTTCAAGCCGCTGAGAGTGGCAAGCCTGCAGAAATCATCGAGAAAATGGTTGCCGGTCGACTTCGCAAGTTTTTATCTGAAGTCACCTTGTTGGGTCAGCCTTTTGTTAAAGACCCTGATTTGTCAGTGGCAAAATTACTTGATAAAAGTAATAGTTGTGTTAAGCAATTTGTTCGTTTTGAAGTGGGTGAAGGTATCGAGAAAAAGGTCGAGAACTTTGCTGATGAAGTGGCTGCACAGGTCGCGCAAAGCAATAGGGTCTGTTAGCTCTATAAACATGGCAGCGTTGCCGCCCCAAATCGGGTCAGGCGCCCCGC
>CAYUKF010000267.1:0-1997 GCA_964445215.1 uncultured Thiotrichales bacterium | reverse complement strand
AGTTGTAATGGTTTTGTACCGAGCGGTCAGAGTTGTACAGTTACTATCACTTTTATACCTGTTTCTTCAGGCAATACGAGTGGTTTACTCTCAGTCAGTGGTGATGGGGTGGCAACGCGAACAGCCAGCTTGCTGGGTGTGGGTGATAGCGCAATGTCACCGCAAAACACTGTCTTGGACATTGATTTTGAACGCCTGAACCGGGGCGCTTACCGCGAATCAGACTTACGCTCAGATTTTAACGTCAACTCCTGGGAGAGCAACGGCCTGTCAGAATTCAGGCGCTACCGCTTTGAGACCGTGCATGGGCCAAACGCCAGCTCGATGGACATTGTTGTTGATCCTGCCAACTCAGGGCGTGGTAATGTGTTGCGTACTTTGCACCGTAAAGGGAAAGGCGGCAACAGCATCGCGGCGGGTGGGTTTCGCTTCAGAGCGGACTTGCCCCCATCAAATGAATACTATTTTGCTTATGACTTTTATGTCCCTTCAAATTGGTTTCAACCGCTGCAGCATAAAATGCCTGGCTTGATCAACGGCACTTTGTTGGAGGCATCCCATCCAGGTGGCGTAGCCCCAACTTCTGAAGGACTGGTGGCATTCACTGCGCTGATGCAGAGCCACAGCCAAGGGGCGTTTGGCCGCGGCGATGGCAGTTTGGCAGGCTATATTTACGACAAAGATAGAGTGCAGACTTATGACTGGCTGAATACAGTTGACCCCACGTCTGAGGCCGACGCAGGCCAATATCTTATTCCCCGCGGTCGCTGGATCAAGATAGAGCAGTATATGAAGGTAAATACGGGTGGCCAGAAAAATGGCGAACTCAAGATCTGGGTGGATGGAGTGTTGATGTCGGATCAACCGCATCGTTGGAGAGATGCATCAAGCACACGCTTGATCGATGGAATGTGGATGTATAGCTACTATGGTGGTAACCCAAGCGACCCAAGAAACCGGCCGCCTGCTGACCAATATCACTATTATGATAATTTTATTGTATCTGACTCACCTATAACACGTTAGTTTATATATTGTTTCCCAAGATTCATGTTATGGGCGATAGTTGGGGGTTGTCGAGACAGCAGATATCGAGAAGCACTCAATATGATTGCTGAAACTACGATTTAATATAATGTGGCTGGAGTACTGGCTAATGGTGCCAGGGTCAAATTATTAACGTATGGTGACAAGACATACGTTATATTTTTCTGCTCTTGATATCTGACTTAATGGTAGTGACGTTAGTTTTTCTGACAAGGGAAAAAATCTTGTTGCTGATCGCGAGTTGTCGATGCAATGATGTAAAAAACAAGATAAGCTTGGTGCTAAACCTTAGAGGCCTTCAGCTAATACCTGGTAAAGTGATGCATAGCTATTATAGCCTGCGATTTGATCGAGAACGAACAATGCCGTGAATTGGGCGTAAAATATGTTGATTTGAATGAGTTATTGCAAATCTCTGATATTGTTAGCCTCCATTTACCGTTGACGCCTGATACCGTACATTTGATCAACAAGGAAACGCTTGGCCTGATGAAGGAGGATGCGATTCTTATTAACACCAGCCGGGGTGCGGTGGTGAATACGGTTGATCTTATTGCGGTACTTAAGCAGCGGCGTCTCAGTGGCGTTGGGCTGGATGTTTACGAGGAGGAGTCGGAGATTTATTATCACGACCTGCGCGATCAAATTATCGACGATGACAATTTTGCCAGGCTGCTCAGTTTCCCAAACGTGTTGGTGACAGGGCATCAGGGTTTTTTTACCAAAGAAGCGCTCAATATGATTGCAGCAATCACGATTCAAAATATATGTGACTACGAAGCAGGAAAGGACAGTGCTAATATTATTAGCTTGGGTTAGTGCTCCAACACACATTGTATTGATGGGTTCAGCGAGTCGATTTTTGGCCACGCGCCCTTGGAGTGCAGGGAGGCCATAAATCAATCACTACGTGGCCTAGGGGTGCAGCACTGTTGATTAGATGCGTTTCT
>CAYUKF010000266.1:0-1999 GCA_964445215.1 uncultured Thiotrichales bacterium | reverse complement strand
TAGGGCTGTTGTCAGCAAAACACCTGTCGGCCTATATCTGTGAGGATAAATAAAACATTATATAAAACAATCGCTTAATCTTAGCTTAACCTAAAAATAGGCGTTTTAGTCTGCTCATCCATAACTACTCACCCACCTTGGCGCAGACCCAGTGTCCGTCATTCCAGCAGTCTTTTAGCCGGAATGACGAATGGCTACTTTCATTCGAGCCAGGGGTAAGTAGTTATACTCATCCTTGATCTTCAACACTCGGTTTTTTCGCCAACTTTACGCCCAGTTCTCGCAGCTGTTCAGGCGCCACCAAACTCGGCGCGTCCGTTAACAAACAACTGGCACTTTGTGTTTTTGGAAAGGCGATCACATCGCGTATTGAGTTGGCACCCAGCATCAGCATAGCAAGGCGATCCAGGCCAAAGGCCAGTCCACCGTGTGGCGGACAACCGTAGCGCAAGGCATCGAGCAAGAAGCCAAATTTCTCTTTGGCTTCTGCTTCACCGACACCGAGCAATTCCAATACGGCTGATTGCATCGCTGTATCGTGAATACGAATCGAGCCGCCACCGAGCTCCGTACCATTGAGAACCATGTCATAGGCACGAGATTTAGCAGCGCCCGGGTCGGCTTTGAGTTGATCGATACTATCGACTGATGGCGCGGTAAACGGATGGTGCAGTGCATGCCAACCGCCTGCATCATCGGCTTCAAATAGGGGAAATTCGGTGACCCATAATGGCTGCCAACCCTCTTCTACCAAACCAAGGTCATGACCAACTTTAACGCGTAATGCACCCAAAGCTTCATTAACCACTTTGGCTTTATCGGCGCCGAAGAAAACAATGTCGCCATCGGCCGCCTCGGTTGCTGACATGATTTGCATGACGATATCGTCAGGCAAGAATTTCAGAATCGGTGATTGCAACCCTTCGACGCCTTTGGCGATCTCATTGACCTTAATATAGGCCAAACCTTTGGCACCGTACTGACCCACATACTTGGTATAGCCATCAATGTCTTTGCGGCTGAGTTTGCCACCTTGCGGTACGCGCAGTGCTGCAACACGACCATTGGGGTTTTGCGCTGGCCCGGAAAAGACTTTGAACTCAACATCGCGCATTAAATCGCTGACTTCGATGAGTTCCAGTGATACACGTAAATCAGGGCGATCACTACCAAAACGCTGCATGGCTTCGTCATACGGCATGCGTGGAAACGGGTTTGGTAATGGTATATTCATAACCTTGGCAAAAGCCTGACGAATCATTTCTTCCATCATGGTCATGATGGTGTCTTCGTCAACAAAGGATAATTCGATATCGAGCTGGGTAAATTCTGGTTGCCGGTCAGCACGTAGGTCTTCGTCGCGAAAACAACGTGCAACTTGGTAATAACGATCCATGCCCGACATCATCAACAATTGTTTAAACAACTGTGGCGATTGCGGCAGCGCAAAGAATTCGCCTTGATGTGTGCGACTTGGCACCAAGTAATCACGCGCACCTTCGGGTGTCGATTTAGTCAAAATCGGCGTTTCGATTTCTAAAAACCCCTCATCAGCCAACCAATTACGCAAGCTATTCGTCAGCTCTGAGCGTTTGCGCAAACGATTTTGCATCATTGAGCGACGCAAATCGAGATAGCGATAACGCAGACGATTATCTTCACTAACTTCGGTTTCGTCATCGACAGGTATCGCTGGCACATCGGAGCTGGCTAAAATCGTGACACGTTGATTAAGCACTTCAATCTCACCCGTCGCCAAACCCGGGTTTTCGGTGCCTTCAGGACGGCGACGAACTGTCCCTTCAATTTTCAGGACAAATTCACTGCGCACGCGCTCGGCAATGGCAAAACTATCAACATTGTCCGGGTTAAAAACGATCTGGGTTAAGCCATCACGATCACGCAGATCAACGAAGATCACGCCGCCATGATCGCGACGGTTATGTACCCAGCCACACAGGCTGACTTGTTGGTCTATATTAGAGGCGTTGAGTTCGCC
>CAYUKF010000265.1:0-2005 GCA_964445215.1 uncultured Thiotrichales bacterium | reverse complement strand
CGCCCATGCGCAATAAGTTCACTGGCAACCGGCATATCAATGCCGTAGACGTTAGGGTAACGAACTGGTGGCGCGGCAGAGGCAAAATAAACTTTTTTTGCACCTGCTGCACGTGCCATTTGAATGATTTGTTTCGACGTTGTACCACGAACAATAGAATCGTCGACCAGCAGTACATTTTTATCTTTAAACTCAAGGCCAATCGCATTGAGCTTTTGCTTTACCGATTTTTTCCGTTGTTTTTGCCCTGGCATAATAAAGGTTCGGCCAATGTAACGATTCTTAATAAAGCCTTCGCGATACTTGACACCAAGCTTATAAGCCAGGGGTAACGCTGCCGTGCGGCTAGTATCAGGAATGGGAATAACAACATCAATATCATGATTGGGATACAAGCGTAGTATTTTGTCAGCCAATACTTCGCCCATTCTTAGGCGCGCTTTATACACTGAAATATTATCGATAATTGAATCAGGCCTAGCCAAATAAACATATTCAAATAAACATGGCGAACGCATTTTTGCTGTAACACATTGACGCGATGAAAACTTGCCATCGGTGCTAATGAATATTGCCTCACCCGGCTGCACATCACGCACAAGCTCAAAGCCCAATACATCAAGTGCAACACTTTCAGAAGCAACCATATATTCCGTGCCTTTTTTGGTCTTGCGCTTACCGTAGACCAGAGGGCGAATCCCGTGCTCATCACGAAAAGCAACAATACCGTAACCCATAATCATGGCGACAGTGGCGTATGCGCCGTGACAACGTCGTGCAACACCAGCAACAGCTGCAAAAATATCATCCTCGCTGAGGACTAGTTTGTCTACTTGTTGTAGCTCATGAGCAAATATATTGAGCAATACTTCTGAATCAGACTGCGTATTGATATGACGCAGCCCTTCTTTAAAAAGGTCTTGCTTAAGCTCCTCGACATTAACCAGGTTACCGTTATGGCCTAACGCAATACCATAAGGGGAGTTAACAAAGAAAGGCTGCGCTTCGGCCGAGGAAGCACAACCCGCTGTTGGGTAACGAACATGACCAATACCGATATTACCCTTGAGTTCTGCCATATGCCGTGTGCGAAAGACATCGCGCACTAGGCCGTTCTTTTTACGCAAAAACAGATGGTTATCATCCGAGGTCATAATACCTGCGGCATCCTGGCCTCGATGCTGTAAAACGGTTAGCGCATCATAAAGTGACTGGTTAACTTTCTCTTTGGCAACAATGCCAACAACTCCGCACATGCAATGATCCTCACAATTAGTCCGCATTTCTCACCAGGATGACGAGTCCTCGCTTGATCTTTGAATCGACAAAGCATTTTACTCAGTCGGTAATACACACCGTTATTCCACTCCTTCGTAAAATACTTTGTCAATCCAAATCTCTGCGCGATCATCTCGCCACCTGGTGGGAAATGCGGGCTTGAATGCGTATTTTAACTTGGAAAACAAAAAAACATCACTCATTAAACGTTTGCCCAATATATTTCGAGGGTTCTGCTAAACCCTACGATTTATAGCGACTTCAGCCGCTGGAACAATACTTCACTGAAATTTTCAGGCATCCAACCCAACACCAACGCCAGCAGCTCACGACTGTGACCCAATAGCATCGACTGATGCCACCAAGCTTCTTCAATCAATGGGCTAATACTAATAAAAAAAGTAATCGTCAATACGATAATAACGCCGCGCGCTGCACCAAATAAAAGACCCAGCAGGCGATCCCCCAAGCTGAGATGAACAACACTAACAAGCTTGGAGGCAATAATGCCGATAATGGCCCCAATAAGGACTACCGTAACAAAAATAAGGAAAAATGCGGCGGCTTGGCGAGCTGGTTCAAGCGCAATGTATTGCGCCAACTGCAACGACAAATCGGGGCCAAATCGCAAGGCCAAACCAAATGCCAACAACCAACTTGCTAGCGAAATAACCTGCTGAACAAAGCCTTTAACCAAACTGATCAACGTCGATACAACGATGATGGC
>CAYUKF010000264.1:0-2034 GCA_964445215.1 uncultured Thiotrichales bacterium | reverse complement strand
GATGTGGAAGATCAGCGCCACGCAAGTCTGCACGGTAAGGAATTGTATAGCGTTGCAATGATGAATCAGATGAATCTAATTTAGCAGTATGGGCAATATGCTGGTTATCAACGATAATGTCCATCCCTCTGTGCCAGCGACCGTGAGACAAAAATGTGTTAAAACATAGTGAGTTTTTGGCGGTAAGGAAATTAGTAAAATGGTACAGAAATTAAACAAAAACATTGATCGCAATATAAACAAGGTGATAAAAGCTGAGGCTTTACATGAGAATAATTCCAAAACTCAAACCATAGGAAATGCGGCTACTGGAACACAGCCAGCAAGACCTGATCCACAAGTCAGTAGCACGAAACAGACAAGCCCACGTCGGACTTTTACGGCTCATGAAAAGCGTACAATCCTAGAAGCGTATGAGGCTTGTGAGAGCATCGAAGAGCGAGGTAAATTATTACGTAAAACTGGCTTGTATCATGCACGTATTAGCTACTGGCGAAAATTACGTGATGCAGGGCGACTTGGCAAAGGTAATTCAGGTAAGGCAAAAAAAGCAGTGGTTCAGTTAGCTGCAAATAAATTAGCACAAGAAAATGCCAGGCTAAAGAAAAAATTATCGCAGGCAGAAGCGATTATCGAGCTGCAAAAAAAAGTCTGCGAGCTGCTTGGGGAGCACATCCTCCCACACGAGACGAGCGAGGTGAAATAATGCATGAAATCAATCAACTTAAGCAGTCACAAGGCATACCCATACAACGTTTGTGTGATGCGCTACAGTTGTCTCGAGCAACGTTATATCGCCATAATACGAGGTCTGATGAGGTTACAGTACTTCAAGCAGCAACAGTATTATCGGCGAATGCCTTGAGCTCAGAGCAGCAGCAAACGGTTTTAGAGCTGCTACACAGTGAGCGTTTTGTTGATAGTACGCCGTATGAGGTGTTTTACACATTACTCGACGAAGAAAGCCGCTATTATTGCTCTATACGCACAATGTACCGGTTACTGGAAGCTCGTGGTGAATCCAATGACCGTCGGGCACAACGCAGCCATCGAGATGCTGTTAAGCCAGAATTGATGGCGACAGCTCCTAATCAGGTGTGGACTTGGGATATCACAAAGTTGCTTAGTGAACACCGGTTAGTCTATTATCATTTGTATGTGATTTTAGATATCTTTAGCCGTTACGTTATTGGCTGGTTGATTGCTGATCGTGAAGATCAAGCCTTAGCAAAAAAGCTCATTCAACACAGTACACTAAAGCACAATATTCAGCCTGGCACGCTGTGTCTTCATTCAGACAATGGACCGAGCATGACATCAGGTACGGTTGCGCAATTACTTGACCATTTGAATATTCTGAAAAGTCATAATCGGCCGTACACCAGCAACGATAATCCCTTTTCAGAATCGCAATTTAAAACATTGAAGTACTGTCCTGAGTTCCCTAAGCGTTTCACCAATATGGCTGAAGCTGAGCGGTTTTGCCAGCGTTTTTTCAAGTGGTATAACACTCAGCACTACCATTCAGGCATTGCGTGGTTGACGCCTAGCTCCGTCCATTATGGTGATGCCGAAGCAATCCTTGAAAAACGGCATCAAGTGATGATGAACGCGTATGAAATCAACCCAGCACGGTTCAATTATAGAGCGCCGAAGCTGCAACAGCTGTCAGAAGCGGTGTACATTAACCCACCTGAAAAAATTTTGGATTCAACCCCTTTACAACAGGAGAAAAGTATGGCTTAATGTGAAAAATTAGATGAGAGTTTTGTCTCATTGCCCCTGACACATTCCGGACTGGTGATTATGGTGTTAATTTCCGCGATCAAATTGATTTAAAAACATAATTGTAGGAGTGGATTAGATGCTAGACACGAATATCAAAGCAGCAACAATAGAAGATGTTCCTCTTATCTTAACTTTTATAAAAGAATTAGCCGAATTTGAAAAATTACTGCATGAAGTCACGGCAACAGAAGAGATTTTAAAAGAATCACTATTCGGCAATAATCCGCAAGCTGAAGTGATTATTGC
>CAYUKF010000263.1:0-2051 GCA_964445215.1 uncultured Thiotrichales bacterium | reverse complement strand
GATTAGGCTGAGCTGGCTTATCCAGAGTTCTTACCACACCCTCTACGATATCATCAATATAGGTGAAATCTCGTTTGTGTTTACCGTGATTGAATATTTGTATTGGCTCACCAGCTAATATTGCTTTAGTAAATTTAAACAAAGCCATGTCTGGTCGCCCCCAAGGACCGTAGACAGTGAAGAAGCGTAAACCAGTCACTGACAACCCAAAAAGATGGCTATAGCTGTGCGCCATGAGCTCATTAGCTCGCTTGGTTGCTGCATAAAAAGAAACAGGATGATCTGCCGTATGTCGCTCAGAAAAAGGCATTAGCTCATTTGCACCATAAACTGAGCTGGTAGATGCATAGACTAGGTGCTCAATCTTATTATATCGACAACCTTCTAATATATTGGTAAAACCTACTAAATTTGAATCCACATAAGCATTAGGGTTTTCAATGGAATAGCGCACCCCCGCTTGAGCTGCAAGGTTGACTACGCGCTGAAATTTCTCGGCCACGAACAAAGCTTCCATTGCTTTGCGGTCAGCAAGATCTATCTTGCAAAATTTGAACGAATCATAATTTAATAATAAGTCTAATCGTGCTTGCTTTAGACTTACATCGTAGTAATCGTTAAGATTATCAAGCCCTATTACTTCATCCCCTCTTTCGAGGAGATATTGGCTAACGTGAAACCCTATAAAACCGGCAGCGCCAGTTACCAGCACCTTCATTTATAACTCTTTAAGTTGCATTGACAGTATGGTCATTGTCTGGAAAATTCTGAAACCAATCATTATTTAACTAATAAATTTTTAAAGCTATCATATAGCTTACCAATCAATTGGCGCGGCCATAAACATCATCGAAACGAACAATATCATCTTCACCTAGATAACTGCCAGACTGAACTTCAATTAACTCTAGATCAAAACTGCCCGGGTTTTCCAAACGATGTTTAACGCCAAGAGGAATGTAGGTCGATTGGTTCTCGCTCAACAGAAAATCTTTTTCACCACAGGTAACACGCGCGGTACCCTGCACGACAATCCAGTGCTCAGCACGGTGGTGGTGCATCTGCAATGAAAGCGAGGCTCCAGGGCTAACAATAATGCGCTTAACCTGAAAACGCTCACCATTATCAATCGATTCATAAGAACCCCAGGGTCGATAAACACGTCGATGCGACTGGTATTCGCTACGGTTACTGGATTTTAAGCCTTCGACAATACTTTTAACCTCTTGCGCGCGGCTTTTATGGGCCACCATGACGGCATCCGCAGTTTCAACCACGATCATATCTTCAATACCCACACTAGCAAGTAATCGATGCTCAGAAATAAGCAGAGAGTTTTTTGTGTCCTTGGTAGAGACATCACCTTTGATAACATTTCCATCATTATCACGCTCACTCACGTCCCAAAGAGAAGACCATGCGCCAACGTCAGACCAGCCAACATCTATTGGTATTACGGCCAAGGCAAACTCTTCTGCTAACGTCGCTTTTTCCATCACCGCATAATCAATGGAGTCGCTGGGGCAGGCATTAAAAACGTCTGCATCTGCACGAAAGAAATCATGGTCTTGCTTGCCTTTGTCAAACGAGGCACGGCAAACATCATTAATGTCGGGACGAAAACATTGCATAGCTTTAAGCCAGATCGATGCCTTCATCATAAAAATACCGCTATTCCAAAAATAATCACCACTTGCTAAATAAGCTTTGGCTGTTTTTTCGTCTGGCTTTTCTACAAATTTCTCAACAACATACGAGCGATCATTGTCTTGCGTAACACCTGATTTAATATAACCATACCCTGTTTCTGCATGAGAGGGCACAATACCAAACGTCACCATGGCGCCATCGCTAGCAAGCTGCGCGCCATGTGATACGGCCGTATTGAATGCGTCGACATCACGGATAACATGGTCTGCTGGCATCACCAGCATGACGTCGTCATTGCTTTTTTGACTGACTGCTAAGGCTGCCAAGGTTAATGCTGGCGCTGTATTACGGCCAATAGATTCGAGAATAATGTTGCTTGCTGGTGTTTGTATTTGACGTAA
>CAYUKF010000262.1:0-2076 GCA_964445215.1 uncultured Thiotrichales bacterium | reverse complement strand
CGAGCATCAATTTGACAAAAAACAATTGCAACAATGGTTTGCTAAAACAAAATTACAACCCAAAATTATTGAAGCCATATCACGCCCTGCAGAAAAGAAACTGAAATGGCATGAATATCGAAAAATATTTATCAAACCCAGTCGCATCGAGAAAGGCGTCACTTTCTGGAACAAACATGAAACAACATTAAATCGTGCCGAAAAAGAATATGGCGTGCCCGCCCATATCATTACCGCCATCATCGGTGTTGAAACTCGCTATGGTGAATATAAAGGCCGTTACCGCGTCATGGACTCACTAGCCACACTAGGCTTTGACTACCCCAAGCGCAGCCGCTTCTTTAAAAGCGAGCTAAAACACTATTTATTGTTAGTACGCGACGAAAATATTGATCCATTTAGCATTAAAGGCTCTTATGCTGGCGCCATGGGCATTCCACAATTTATTTCAAGCAGTTACCGCAGCTATGCTATTGACTTTGATGACGATGGCGTTCGTGATTTATGGGACAACCCTGTTGATGCTATTGGCAGTGTTGCCAATTACTTTAAAAAACATGGTTGGCAGGCTGGTAAAGATATTATCATTCCAGCCACGGCAAGTGGCAACCGCTATCAAGAGCTTGTTGAGCGCGGCTTAAAACCCCATACGCCACTGGCTGAGTTTACACAATACGGCGTAAATTTCAGCGCCAATACAGACAAAGCCATGGCAGCATCATTGCTTGAGTTTGAGCAAATTTCAAGCAAAGAGATTTGGATTGCACTGAAAAACTTTTATGTGATTACACGCTATAATCACAGCGCGCTGTATGCCATGGCAGTCCATCAACTTAGCCTCGAAATCAAAAAGGCACGCGACGCGTCATAGGCACCAAACACTGTATGTTTTCATTATTTAAATACTGTTCGTTTATTGCCCTATTACTGGCCACTTGCGTTCTTGTTGCATGCAGTAGCGCGCCGAAAAAAACCTCTAGCCCAACAAAGCAACCAACAAGCAGCGATGGCGCCCCCCATCGTAATATTGATATTGCTACAATCCCTAACGCAGTGCCCAAACACGAGCCGCGCAGCAAATATGGCAATCCCAAATCCTATGTCGTCTTTGGTAAACGCTATCACACCCTAAGCAGCAGCAAAGGTTTTGTCCAACGCGGCGTTGCCTCTTGGTATGGCACCAAGTTTCATGGCAGACGCACCTCCAGCGGTGAGCCTTACGATATGTTTGCTATGACTGCAGCACACAAAACCTTGCCGCTACCCACCTACGTCGAAGTAACCAACCTCGACAATGGTCGCAAAATTATCGTTAAGGTCAATGACCGCGGCCCTTTTGTGTCAGGACGAATTATTGATTTATCGCACACCGCCGCGAGAAAACTCAATATCATTGGCTCGGGCACGGGTCGCGTTGAGGTTCGTGCTCTTAACCCCGGCAAGCTGCGCGCAACCACCAAACCATTAAAAACCACCAAACAAAAAATATCCGCCACTGCCACCGAACGGCTGTTCATCCAGATAGGCGCCTTTAGCCATAGCAGCAACGCTGAAAACTTACAAAAAGACCTCTACGCACGCCTTGGCCCACGTTGGCGTATCAACACCCATTACAATGATGCTGAGAAACTCTACCGCGTACGAATCGGCCCGATTGCCAGCAATGAAGATGCCGAACGAGTACATGCCCGCCTGCATCGTATCGGTTTCCCTAATAGTCGTGTCGTCCTCGAATCAGCGCGTTAACAACGCCTTAAGGTCGCCCTAATTAATCAAGCCAGACGTGCCCGCCAGGACACGTTAGAATAGACAATAAACACAACGATCACACAACACAGTCATGCTAACAAAAACGTTTTTTAATTCTTCCTTCCCTGAAATGTATCGTATTTATCTTATTGGGCTGCTCTCTAGCGCGTTGTTACTCGCTATATCGCTAACCACCCAGGCGGCACCAAGACCTGTTCCAGCACCACCCACAGTGGCTGCTAGCGGCTATATTTTGCAAGACTTTCATACCGGTAAGATGCTCACCAGCAGCAACGCTACTGAAAGACTCGAGCCTGCCAGTCTGAC
>CAYUKF010000261.1:0-2081 GCA_964445215.1 uncultured Thiotrichales bacterium | reverse complement strand
GGTACAAGCATTATTGGCAGATGATGTTTTTGATCGTCTTAAAGATCAATCGCTAATTGAGAAACTGCGTGGTTATTTAGGTGAGGAGGTGGCCAGGAAAATTAGCGTGTTAACGCAATCGTCAATCAATAGCGCGCCGGAAAACGCAGAAGCCTTTGCTAGCGTCATTAAGAACGCGATTAACGATTTGCTTGATCGTCATGGTACTGGTCGGGTCTTGTTTCGTAATACCCGCTCTTCTGTGCAGGGGTTCTCTGAGCGCCGGTTACACCAATACCCTTTAGTTACTCCCGATCATTATAAAAACGCTGCAAACAGCAGTGATATTGCAGCGTTGCTTACGCCAGAATTAGTGCTAGGAAAAAATTGGACATCCGAAGATAGTCGTGTTGAATGGTTGGTGGCGTGGTTAAAGAATCATCGGGATGAAAAAATATTAATCATTTGTGCTCGTGCTGATTGCGCATTGGAACTGGAGAAATTTTTACGCTTACGTGTGGCTATTCAGTCCGCAGTATTTCACGAAGGTTTATCTCTGGTAGTAAGAGATCGTGCAGCAGCTTACTTCGCTGATGCTGAAGAGGGCGCGCAGGTATTAATTTGTTCTGAGATAGGCAGTGAAGGGCGAAATTTTCAATTTTCTCATCACTTGGTGTTATTTGACTTACCGCTTAACCCAGATTTGCTAGAGCAGCGAATAGGGCGTTTGGACCGTATCGGTCAGCGCTATACCGTTGAACTTCATGTGCCGTTTTACCAAGGCTGTGCGCAGCAGGTGTTATTGCGTTGGTATCATCAAGGCATTAATGCGTTTGAGCGTACCTGTCCAGCAGGCTTGGCGTTATTCAACGAATTTGAACAGTCACTGATAGATTGCATGCAACAGCCAGATGATGAACAAGGGTTGGAAAAATTATTAGCGGATACGCAGACCAAGACTGTTGCGACACTTAAAGCCTTGCAACAAGGTAGGGATCGTTTGTTAGAGCTGAGTTCCTACAATCATCAGCGAGCAGATGACATTGTCGACGGTATAGTGGAAGAAGAGCGCCGCCAGGAATTATCTCATTACATGGAGAATATATTTGATCAATTTGGCGTAGAGCAGGAACACCACAGTGCCGCCAGTATCATACTGCGGCCTGGTGAGCATATGTTGCATCACAGTTTTCCTGGATTGCCAGCAGAAGGATTAACCGCAACGTTTTCTCGCCAAGTTGCCTTATCCCGCGAAGACATTCAATTTTTAAGTTGGGAACACCCAATGGTCACTGGCGCTATGGATATGGTGCTCAGTGGTGATTTTGGTAATACAGCGTTTTGCACCTTAAAGCTACCGTCACTAAAAGAAGGCGCACTGATGTTAGAAGCCATCTTTATTGTCCATTGTCCGGCACCTAAACACTTACAGATAGAACGCTATTTGCCATTAAGCATGGTGAGAATTGTAGTTAACAATGATCACACTGATTTGAGCAAAGTGCTGACGCATGCGCATCTTAATAAGCTAGGAAAAAAGGTTGATAAACGTCACGCTCAGGACTTGGTGAACCATGCCAGACCACGAATCAGCGCTATGATTACGCATGCTGAGACTTTAGCCAGCGTTGATATGAAAAACATGGTTGAGCAAGCGTTAGGCAAGATGCAAGAGGAGCAATGTACAGCTTTACAGCGCTTGCAAGCATTGGCTCAAGTCAACGCAAACATTCGTGGTGAAGAGGTTGACTATGCAAAGCAAGTACAGCAGAAACTGGAAAAATACCTGCAAGGCGCGCAGTTGAAATTAGATGCAATAAGAATTGCTTTGGTGACAAAAGAATAAATGTATCAGATTACTGCTATCCCATTAACCCCCTCTCCCCTAGGGAGAGGGTTGGGGTGAGGGGATCATGAAAAGTAACGCATTGTTCTATTTATCCCCTCATCCTGGCCTTCTCCCTGGGGGAGAAGGAATGGCTGCGATTATCGAATAACCTGATTTCATGTCTTCTAATATCTTTGATCAGACCGAGGACTCACAGCATCAGTAGCTTACCGAGTATTGCGGCTATGTTAACGGGACAGCACTGGTATCAGAT
>CAYUKF010000260.1:0-2126 GCA_964445215.1 uncultured Thiotrichales bacterium | reverse complement strand
GCAGTGATAGATTACGGCATGGGCAATTTGCGCTCCGTGTCAAAGGCATTAGAACATGTGAGCCCCAATGCATCGGTTCATGTCACCAATGACCCTGAGCTGATTGCCGAAGCGGATCGCGTGGTTTTCCCCGGCGTTGGCGCCTTACGTGAAGCCATGGCTGAATTAAAGCGCTTGTCGTTAGATAACTTGATTAAAGATCTCGTTAAAGAAAAGCCCTTTTTAGGCATCTGTTTAGGTATGCAGGCCTTGTTTGATTCGGGTGAAGAAAATGGCGGTTGCGATGGGCTGGGAATATTGCCCGGCACAGTGAATTATTTTGGTCAACACCGTGCCGATAAGACAGGTCGGAGACTCAAAGTACCGCACATGGGTTGGAACAGGCTGATGCCAACCCGCGATCACCCCATGTGGCACGGTATAGCAGCTGATAGTCGTTTTTATTTTGTCCACAGCTATTATGTAGAACCTGCGCAAGATGATTGTGTCGCAGCAGTGTGTGATTATGGTGCTGAGTTTTGCGCAGCGGTGAGTGCACCCAATATTTTTGCGTTGCAGTGTCACCCGGAAAAAAGCCAGACTTTGGGTCTGCGTTTACTTGATAATTTTATGCAATGGAATGGACAATAAGGTGATGGCTTTGTTTGATGACGTAAAGAGGTGAAAAAAACATTATGCTGCTAATACCAGCGATTGATCTCAAGGGCGGCAAGTGTGTGCGCTTGCGCCAAGGCAATATGGACGATGAGACTGTCTTTTCAGACGATCCGGTGGCCATGGCGCAACGTTGGGTTGAGGCCGGTGCGCGTCGTTTGCATATTGTCGACCTTGATGGCGCAGTACAAGGGCGACCGGCAAATGCCGAAGTGATTCATCGCATCGTCGATGCCGTGCCCGATATTCCAGTTCAGGTCGGTGGCGGCATTCGCGATGACGATACTATCCAGGCTTATCTCGACAGTGGCGTAAGCTACGTCATTATTGGCACCACAGCGGTCACCGAACCGCATTTTGTTGCCGATGTTTGCGTCGAATTTCCAGGCCACATCATCGTTGGCCTCGATGCCAAAGACGGTAAAGTCGCGATTAACGGTTGGTCTAAATTATCGCATCATGATGTCATCGATATGGCACAGCATTTTCAGCGTGATGGCGTAGAAGCGATTATTTATACCGATATTAGTCGTGACGGCATGATGGGCGGTGTCAATATCGAAGCAACAGTAAAGCTTGCGCAATCCATCAACATTCCGGTGATTGCTTCAGGCGGTATTAGCAATATGGATGATGTGCGCAAGCTATGTGCTGTCGAAGACGAAGGCATTGTCGGCGCCATCAGCGGCCGCGCGCTTTATGAAGGCACCCTCGACCTGGCCGCTGCGCAAAAAGTGGCTGACGAACTGTCGCAAAAATAATAGCCCTAGGGGTTGTTGAAAAAGTCCCATGTGGCACGATACGGCGTTAAAATGCGGGAGCATGCAGTGCTAAACTCTCTGTAAACTGCGCTTTTGCACCGGATTTTGCCCTTATAACCCTACGGGTTTATTAAGGATTCAGCAATGCCAGGATTTATTCCTTGGTCATGTCACCTTGTCTCGTACTCACCTGAGACTTTTTCAGCAACCTGCTAGAGCTTCTTTTTCCTGAGCACCCCCTTGAGCGCGCGCGGTCAGCGCCGCTTTAGGGGCTGGTTCAGGGTTCCCTTAAGTAAACACAAAGCACATCTTTATAAACTTTATGCAGATGGAACGGTATTCTTTGCTGATAACGATCAGTCTTGTCACGCTTATGGCTATCTTGCGTGATGGTTACAAATATCGCAGGGTCAATAATTCTGATAATCGCAAGTGAAATATAAATAGTGCCAGCATTAAAGCTAGGGGATCTCTGGTTAACTGATCAAACTGGTCATAGTTGGTAATGGATGGCGCTGCGAAACCACCATCTTTTTACGATTAATATTTATGCGTGGCCCCCGATTTAAAGAGTCAGTAAGTTGAATAACGAGGTACAAATGCCCTGCTTCTTGGCATACACGGCATATGTCCAATGTGATTTAGGCAGATACCTGTCATAAAGTACCAACCAAGTCATAGCAAATAGATGCATAGCGTGAAAACAAAGCG
>CAYUKF010000259.1:0-2159 GCA_964445215.1 uncultured Thiotrichales bacterium | reverse complement strand
CCGCAAAACCCCATAAGGAAGGGTGATACAGAAACCTGGCCAAAGCAAAGGATATTACTAATGCCAATAGCAGGGAACTGGCCAAGTTTTTCTTTGCCTTGTTTTATCACAATGGTTTCACGTTCTTTATGCAGATAGCTCTCCTGGCGCGTGATATAGAGTGTGTTGAGCAGTTTTTTCATGGTTTTTTGTTAGGCATTTTTTTGCTAAGGGCCTTTGTTGTTTTCCTGATCGCTTTTTTATCTGTTGAAGGTAAATAATTATCAGCGGTAATAACTTTTTTACCCGTTTTAGCCTCCAGCTCTTTACGGGCTTTTTTTGCAATGCCGCCGCCTGTTTTAGCTGCTGTTTTATTCTTGCTCATGCCGGTTGCGTCTTCGCTTTCTGCAATCTGCCGGGTGGATAGTTCAGCCAGTGCTGTAAAAATCAATTCTGCCTCACTCATGTGGTTGCGCAGATTCTGACTTTTTAGTCCTTTTAGCTTTTTATGGTCTTTTATATTTATTTCTGACCATTCCTGATGAATGATATTGGTGAGAATGGCAAACTCCTCACCTTTTTTTATATCATGATCACGCCAGTAATCAGTGAGTTTATTACGTGTTTCCTGTCCCGTCATACGTTGCTGAATCCATTTTTCACTACGCCCGTGTTTCTGCCAGGTTTCTCTGGCACGATTGAGCGACATTGCCGGATCAGCCATTTCCTGCATTCGCTCATAGCCTACTTTGGCTAACCAGAGCTTTATAGGTTCGGCTTTAGGGCTAGGTGTGGATTGCACCAGGCGCAGTAATGTTTCGGCTGTGGCGACATCAGTTAATCGCTGTTTGCCATCAGTTGCAGTCATTTTCAAGCGGTTACAATTTGTAACCACTTCACTTCCCTCCTTGCTCAGCCGATTTTTCAGCACTTTCCAGTAATTTCTGGCGGCCTGATAATCAGCCTGTTGAGTTAACACCTGCACAATATCAATCACCGAAAACCACCAGATTTCTGATTCTTCGTCATAAATTCTGCGAATCTGGTAATCCTCGAATAAAGTCATATCAGTTTTCATTTGAATCACTCCCTGTAATTTCCGTGAAAAGCCCTTTGATATAAGTGCTTGAATGATCATGCCGAAACGTATCCGGCTCACATAAATCCACCAATGAGCAGGCCTTGCAGCGTTTCTTTTGATCTGTAGGTGGCGGGGTGTTACCGGATGCCAGTACTTTATGCGCACCCTCAATAGCAGCAAGTGTTGCATTGCGTAATGGTTCATCAAACTGCACGGGTTCGCGTTTTCTCACCTGCCAATACCACAAAGCACCTTCGTTAATAGTTACTTCACGCATTTCCTCAAGGCAGAGCGCTTGCGCGCAGAGTTGAATTTTGTCCCAGTCTTCTAGCTTGGGTTTGCCGCGTTTGTATTCTACGGGGAAGTATTTGTTTGGCGGTTTGCCTTCAATTTCCAGCAGGTCCAGTTTTCCATTGATCTGTAATCGGTGCGAGATTACCGCAACACTGCGTTCATAACGCGTATTGCCACGCTGCTCTGGTTCACAGCTATCAACACGCTCATGTAATAAACTACCGTGAGCGGTGAAATAATTTTCAGCCCACACCTGTTCAATATGTATTAGCGCAAACTGACGCGGGCAATAGGCGTAGTGTTGCAGGGCAGAAAGCATGATGGTATTGGTGTCGTCTTCCATAATCGTTTGGCTATTTCCAGTTTTCCTTATGGTGCCAGATACGCAGTATTATGATTTGGTTTTCGAGTAAGGCATAGCGCACGATGTAATCACCAACAATTAAGTCCCGTATGCTTTCAGGTTCAGGTGCATAGTTAACGGCATGTCCAAGTTGTGGTTGATTCTTGAGCTGTGACACTCCGTTAATGAGTGCGCTGGCATAACGATCCGCAGCAGCAGGACTCTTTTCCGCGATGAATTCGCGAAGTTGTTTAAGGTCTTCAATGGCATCATCCGTGTAATCTATTTTCATGGCTTAGGCGGTGGCAGCTCGTTTTCTGTGCCCCAGCTCTGTAGCCACTCGTGGACTTTTTCTGAGCCGACTAATTTACCATCGCTAGCCGATTTAAGCGCTTCAACCGTTTGTTGCCAGCGCTGTTGTTCATTGGTATTACGTTCCAAATATTCCCTAATCGCTTGATT
>CAYUKF010000258.1:0-2187 GCA_964445215.1 uncultured Thiotrichales bacterium | reverse complement strand
CACTGGTAACCATACCAGCAGCGCCATCTGCGGCTCGTGAAACGATGACACCACAACCAACACCGCAATAGGGGCAGGTAGTACGCACTTCGTGTTCGACGTTTTGTGCCTGCGTCATGGCAACGTATTAACTTGCTGCGGCTTGAGCTGGCTTGCTGCTATTCTCTGCATCGTCAGGCAACGTCAAAAACAACACGCCTGCTTCGACAATCACGCTAAATGCTTTTGTTCTGCCTTCATCGGGCGAACATGCTTCGCCATTGCGCATATCAATCTTCCAATTATGCAAAGGACAGATCACGGTATGCTCGCAAACAATGCCTTGTGATAAGGGGCCCGCTTTATGCGGGCAAAGATCTAACAACGCAAACACCTCATCATCAGCATTGCGAAATACAGCAATGTCACCTTGTGCAGTGCGCACTACGCGTGAACCTAGCTGCGGTATATCTTCTAATTTTCCAATTTCTAATAAGGACATTTTTTAACCTATACTATCTCGGCAAGTGGTTCGAATTCATTTTTATGCATGCCTTCAGCACGTTGCTTCCATGGGTCGTCTTGCATATGTTTTTGTGAATCAAGAAACCGCTGTGCAAGCGCTTTGCGACCTGTTTCATCATCAACGATATGTTCTTTAATTCGACTCAGGCCAACACGTTCAATCCACGGCGCGGTACGTTCCAGGTAATGGGCTTCTTCACGATAGAACTGAAAAAAGGCTGCACAGTATTCCAGCACGTCTGCTTCTGTTTCTACTTTGCAAAGAAAATCCGTCGCCCGCACTTTGATGCCGCCGTTACCACCGACATGTAATTCCCAGCCAGAATCAACAGCGACGACGCCAAAGTCTTTAATAGTCGCTTCAGCGCAGTTACGTGGGCAACCTGATACGGCCAATTTAACCTTATGCGGCGCCCAGGCACCCCAGGTCATTTTTTCAAGCTTGATACCCATGGTCGTTGAATCTTGCGTACCAAAGCGACACCATTCTTTACCAACGCAGGTCTTGACTGTACGCAAACCTTTAGCATAGGCGTGACCGGAAACAAATCCGGCGCGACTGAGGTCACCCCATACTTTTGGCAGGTCTTCTTTTTTCACGCCCAGCAAATCAATACGTTGACCGCCAGTAATTTTCATTGTCGGAATTTGGTATTTATCAGAGACATCGGCAATAGCGCGCAGCTCAGCAGCATTGGTCACTCCGCCCCATATACGCGGTATGACGGAATAAGTGCCATCTTTTTGAATATTGGCGTGGGCACGTTCATTAATAAAACGTGATTGGTAGTCATCCCACTCGCCCGGCCAGGCGCAAACCAAATAGTAATTCAACGCTGGTCGACACGAGGCACAACCATTGGCTGTGTTCCATTCCATGCTTTGCATAATGTCAGGAATCGTTTTTAATGTATTGGCAACAATAGCCTTACGCACTTCGTCATGGGTGAATTCTGTACATTTACACATGGCTTTTTTCTTTGGCGTTTCAGAGTAATCACCCACCACTGAAGCCAATATTTGCTCAACCAGACCGGTACAAGACCCGCATGAACTCGATGCCTTGGTATGAGCGCGCACATCATCCAGTGTGAACAAGCCCTTTTCGCGAATGGCATTAACAATGTCGCCTTTTACAATACCGTTACAACCACAAATCTCAGCCGTGTCAGGCAAAGCAGCGGCAGCATTGGTTGCACCATGCCCAGCCTCGCCAATATGGGTCTGACCAAATAACAGGCTTTCGCGAAAATCACTAATATCAGTGCCATTACGCATCAGGTCGAAATACCAGGCACCATCAACGGTATCGCCATAAAGCACTGCACCGAGTATTTTGTTGTCTTTAAGAACAACTTTTTTATACACGCCTGCGGTCGGATCTTGAAAAATAATGTCCTCGGTGCTTTCATCACCGGTGAAATCGCCAGCGGAAAACAAATCGATGCCGGTGACTTTAAGCTTAGTAGACGTTGTCGAACCTTCATAACGCGCATGACCAAGATGCGCCAAATGATTAGCGCAGACTTTAGCCTGCTCAAATAATGGCGCAACCAGGCCATAGGTTTCACCGCGATGTTGCAAACATTCACCGACGGCATAAATACGCGGATCATAGGTTTGCATGGTGTCGTTAACGACAATGCCGCGTTCGCAGTGTATGCCCACTTTTTTAGCCAGCTC
>CAYUKF010000257.1:0-2222 GCA_964445215.1 uncultured Thiotrichales bacterium | reverse complement strand
ATGCAGCCGCGCCCTTTGCTATGGGATCAGCGCATCGCTAAAGAGCAGCAGCGCCACGAACTCAGTTATCAAGCCTTGACCGGTCAATATCGGCTTATAGTTGGCGACAGTGTTTTGATACAAAATTTCCCTACCTTAGAATCTGCGCTGGCTGAAATTGGCACTTTGCGAGATATTGCCGTGCCCTTATTTGACCGTGCCCTACGTAAAAATAGTGAGTATGTCGGTATTCGCGCCTGGTTAGATATAGAGTCACTGCCAGTGCCAATGCGATTACGTGCCTATATCTGGCCTGATTGGCACCACAACAGCGGATGGTATCGGTGGCGACCAAACCAGTAGCACATTTTGGCGTGGAAGCCGTGTTGGTCACCATCGTTGGCTTGCTGCTGCTGGGCTCGCTTTATATGATGGGCGTAGCAAGCGAAAACTCGGCGCAATTTGACCGCATTTATTCTCTGTTGGTTATTGTTAACATCGTCGGCCTTATTATATTGCTGGTGTTGCTAGGCGTTAATTTCCAGCGTTTAAGACGACAATATCGCGAGCGAGTTGTTGGCGCGCGTATGACGGTACGGCTAATTGTTATTTTTGTCGTATTAGCCTTAATACCGGTATCAATTGTCTTTTATTTTTCCTTGCAGTTTTTGCATCGCAGTATCGATAGCTGGTTTGATGTGCGTGTTGAGCAAGCGCTTAATGACTCATTGTCTCTGAGTCGAACTGCTTTGGATTCACGCATGCGCAATGTGGTGGCGCAAACTGAAGCTATGGCTATCATTCTCACCGATATTTCTGAGACACAGGTGGCCTTGAGTCTTCATGATCTGCGTGATCAAAGTGACTCCACTGAGTTGATGTTAATGGCCTCAAGTGGCCGCATCATTGCATCGAGCCATATTGATCCCATTGTTATCGTGCCGAATAAGCCGACCGCAGTGATGCTTTCTCAGATGCGTAGTAACGGCCGTTATTTTGGTTTGGATACGATTGCTGATTTAGGCTTACATGTCAGGGTATTGTTGCAAGTGCCCAGCGGTGAGCCTATTACGGGGTCGCATATTTTTCAGGCGCTGTTTCCTATATCAGAACGAATCAGTAAATTAACTGACAGCGTACAAGATGCACATGCACAGTATGAGCGTCTTGTTTACTTGCGAGCCCCGTTGAAATTTAGTTTTACGTTAACGCTTTCCCTGGTGCTATTGCTAACGATTTTGGTCGCTGCATGGGCAGCATTCCTCTCCGCTCGGCGTTTGGTTTATCCGATACAAGTGCTGGCAACCGGTACCCGTGCAGTCGCAGCGGGTAACTACGAACAGCGTTTGTCTTTACCAGGCAACAACGATGAAATGGGCTTTCTGGTGCAGTCGTTTAATGATATGACACGGCGCATTGGCTTGGCGCAATCTGATGCAAAGCATAGCCAACAGCAAGCGGAAAGTCAGCGCGCCTATCTCGAAGCCGTATTGCGCAGATTATCATCCGGCGTGCTGACCTTATCGCGCGATCGCGTGTTGCGTACTGTCAACGATGCTGCATGCGATATATTAGAAACCAAGCTGGATGCTTATATTGGCTGTTCGCTCAGTGAAATACAGCAAGATAATCCGAAGTTGGATATTTTCTTTGACAGTATTGATGAGAGTTTGCAGCAAGGCCAGGCTGAATGGGTAGAAGAAGTCACGCGTTTTAGCTCGTTGGGTCGCCAGGTCTTGATGTGTCGTGGTGCTACCCTGCCTGGTGTCGGCAATATGAGCGCTGGCAATGTGATTGTTTTCGACGACTTTACTACGCTTATCAAAGCGCAACGCGATGCAGCATGGGGTGAAGTAGCGCGGCGTTTGGCACATGAAATTAAAAATCCATTAACCCCAATTCAGCTCTCAGCTGAGCGACTGCGACATCGTTATTTGCCCAAACTCAAGGGCGAGGAAGGTGATTTGCTTGATCGTTCTACCAATACGATTGTGCAGCAAGTTGAAGTGATGAAGGCAATGGTCAAGGCCTTTTCTGAGTATGCGCGCGCGCCGCGTTTAGAGACCGTGGCGCTGGACATCAATCTCCTGATTGCGGAAGCGCTTGATCTTTATGCTGGCGATAAGGTGACATTTTGTGCAGACTTGGCCGATGGCCTGCCTAAGATAGAAGCTGACCGTGGCCGTATTCGGCAATTACTCAATAACTTGATCAAAAATGCAATAGAAGCACCGCGCAGCTCT
>CAYUKF010000256.1:0-2256 GCA_964445215.1 uncultured Thiotrichales bacterium | reverse complement strand
AATCATAAGCAAAATAGTATTCCTCTGCTTCAGGCAGATCGGCACGAAAACGAAAACCGCCTGCTCGTGCGCTAGCTCCTCCGCGTCCTTCGCTATGTAAAACACGCATAACCCTGCCACGTCCTGAACTAATAGGGTCATTGACGATCTCTACGGAGCCCCAATTGGGGCCATTCACTGCATCGCTGTAGCCTTCTTGGCCTACACGAAAGTCTGATCTTAAGTCCGATTCTTCATATGCTCCTCGGCTCAGGCGCTCAAAATCAGCGTTCAAAACAGCGCCGCCATGAGTATTGTCGTTGCTATTGTCACGCACATTAACAATACCATCGTTGTCAATATCCGCGTTAAGCAAGGCCTGGGTAATAGGGGGCGTGTAATCCGGGATGAGAAAGGTGGCAGTCGAATTACCTAGCTGTAGCTCGTCTTCGAGTACGTCAACGATATCTCTGATCTTAATTGAGGATCGGGGGATATTTAAATCAAGAGCGTTGGTACGGATGATATCGAGATTAATACTGTAAGGTAATTGCACGCGAGTAGCTCGATTGTCTATTTGTAGATCAGCCTGTAGGTCACGTGCGAGTTGGGCCAGAATAGTGTCTTCGTCGACACTTGTGCCGCTTGAGCGAAGTTGATTAGTGGCCTGGTAAACCACGGCTGCCAAAGCTTCATTAGCGGCGCGGTATTGTGCCGCGAGTTGTTGTCTTTCTACAGTGGTGGCGCTACTATCAATTAAAGGTGAGGTCAGAAAGGTGTTTAAGTTTGCGCTAAGGCCAAAATTGAATACCGATAATACCAGGTCGTTGGCAGGCGTCAGTTGCGCCAAAAATGAATCGATGGAGCTGCTTCTAGCTGCATTTTTTGCTACCAGGTAGGTCATGGTGGACAAGGGTGTAGCGTAGATAGGTACTCTTGCCTCGATTTGAGTTCGGGTAATGACGGTAACCAGCTTTCTCAGTACCGGGGTTTGGCCGGTGATGAGGTCGATACTGTTTGTGCCATCTACTTCCAGTACTAGGGGCAGGGTGGTGCCGGCCGGGAGGCTGAGGCTTTGTATTGCCGCGTTAGCATCGGTAATGCCCGTGGCAATTGGGTTGGCTGGATCGAAGAAATTAGCAAACCGGGTATCTATATTGTAAATATGCACTTCAGCGTGCGCAAGTGGACCTTTGATGCCGCCGCCGTTGAGCTGTGCTGGGGCCGTGAGTTGGCCTTGTGTGAAATTATTGGCAGAAGTGTTTGAGTTAGTGCTGCCGCCACTGCCACCACCACCGCATGCGGTAAGGGTGAGTAACAGTAATGAGCACGATAGATAAGCGTGATTTTTCAGATTCATGAAATATCCGGGTTGCATTCAAAATTAATCGACATAGGGAAATATATTTTTACGCAAAATTGGATCATTTTTACGTTGTTGATAACGTCCTTAATGTCATAAAGGGTCGGCATAAATGTGCGAATGTTTAATCATTTTCCGTTCGCTGGCATATAAGCTCACTGAGTTGGCAGCAACTCTACCTTGCTGACGTGAATATCAGATGAACAATTGCACCAAAAGAGCGTTGGCGATATCCGGCATGGCTGCCGTTTAGTTTAGTGGTGGGTCGGTATGGCGCATGCTTTTGTCAGCCCGAATTTGCCTTGCTCAGTAAAGATGCGGCAGTCTATCAGATACTATGGTGGTATGGTAAAGCGGGCAGGCGTGGCGGTGCTGGGCGCGGGTGCCAACTCTAGCCATATGGTTCAGGTGTGCATCAAGCTTGCCGTTAAGGCGTTATCATCATGGCTGTTTTTGATTACTAGGGTGTGGCGTACGAGGCGTTGTTGACTGCCAATGGGAGGCTGTATTGGCGTTTCGGCTTTATATGCCTAGGTGATGAGAACGCTGTGTTATGAAGCAAGCATATCGGGGAGTTAGGTTTGAAAGTACTGTATCTTTGTCATACGATTAATTCACGCCATGGTGGGCGCACGCATGCGCGTGAATTTTATGCTGCTTTGAATGCTGTTGAGGGTGTGGAGTCGGTCGATTCGTTTTACGAGTTGGAGGAAGGTCTGCCAAAACCGCAACCGTCTGAAAAGAGGTTGACCGCTATGAGCTGGTTACCGTCTTCGTTGCGTGCCTTTTTACGTATGACAGTGATGCACCCAAGGCGCACAGAAGAGGTCAGCAGAAAATTGGCAGCGCAGAATTATGATTTATTGATAGTGCGTAATGAGTCTGTCAGGATTGACTTTGCCGAACTTAAACGG
>CAYUKF010000255.1:0-2282 GCA_964445215.1 uncultured Thiotrichales bacterium | reverse complement strand
GCGAAGGTGGTCGTACTGTTGGTGCGGGCGTTGTCACTAAGGTGGTCGAGTAATCGCTATGGAAGGTCAACGTATACGAATTCGTCTTAAGGCATTTGATCATCGTTTGATTGATCAATCGGCTCGTGAAATTGCAGACACTGCCAAGCGTACTGGCGCGCAGGTTAAAGGTCCTATTCCTTTGCCTACTAAGAAAGAGCGTTTTACTATTTTGATTTCGCCGCACGTTAATAAAGACGCGCGCGATCAATATGAAATTCGCACACACAAGCGATTGATGGATATTGTCGATCCGACAGATAAGACGGTTGATGCGTTGATGAAGTTGGATCTTGCTGCTGGCGTTGATGTTCAGATTAAGCTGAATTGATCGTGAATGCTGAGGTTTTGATATGACAATGGGCGTGGTTGGACGTAAAGCAGGTATGACGCGAGTCTTTACCGATGCGGGCGAGTCTATTCCTGTTACTGTGATTGAGGTGGCGCCTAACCTCGTTACTCAGGTTAAGAGTCTTGATAGCGATGGTTATAGAGCGCTTCAGGTGACGACGGGTTCACGTCGTGCATCCCGTGTTACCAAGCCGATGGCAGGTCATTTTGCTAAGGCTAATGTTGAGGCGGGCCGTGGTACTTGGGAATTCCGTTTAAATGACGGCGAAGGTGACGATGTTACGGTTGGTCAGGCCTTTGGTGTTGATATGTTCTCTGACGGTGATGTCGTTGATGTGGCGGGCACCAGTATAGGTAAGGGTTTTGCTGGTGTTGTTAAGCGCCATCATTTTGCAATGAAAGACGCGACTCACGGTAACTCCTTAAACCATCGTACACCAGGCTCTATTGGTCAGAATCAAACTCCTGGCCGTGTTTTTAAAGGCAAGAAAATGGCTGGTCATATGGGTAGCGTCCGCCGTACTACGCAGAATTTGAAAGTAGTGCGTGTCGATAGCGAACGTAAGCTGATTTTAGTTAAAGGTGCTGTGCCGGGTGCGGCAGGTAGCAATGTTATTGTGACCCCAGCAATTAAAGCACGTAATTAAGAGTTAAGTATTACAATGGATATTAGTTTGCGATCAGCTAGCGGTAAGAGTGAGGGAACCATTTCGGTTTCTGATGAGACCTTCGGTCGCGCTTATAATGAGGCACTGGTTCATCAAGTTGTTACTGCTTATCAGGCGGGTGCTCGTGCTGGCACCCACCAACAAAAAACACGCAGTGATGTGCGTGGTGGTGGCGCCAAGCCTTGGCGTCAAAAAGGTACTGGCCGTGCGCGTGCTGGTACTAGCCGAAGCCCAATTTGGCGCTCGGGTGGTGTTACGTTTGCCGCGCGCCCACGTGATTATTCTAAAAAAGTGAATCGTAAAATGTATCGCGGTGCGATTAGCTCTATGTTGTCTGAGCTGGTACGCCAAGATCGTTTGATGGTAGTTGAAGATTTTTCAATTTCAGCAGCAAAGACTAAAGAGTTGTTAGCCAAGCTAAACGGTTTAGGTGTTGATAACGCGATGATTATTGTCGAAACGGGTGATGTTAATCTTTATCTCGCTGCGCGTAATTTACACAAAGTTGATGTTAGTGATGTTGAGGAAGTTGACCCAGTGAGCCTGATTCGTTTCGCTCATGTTGTGATAACCGTGCCAGCGCTTAAAAGATTAGAGGAGCGTTTGCAATGAATGAAGCACGTTTAATGCAGGTATTATTGCGCCCCCATGTGACGGAGAAGGCTGCACTCATCAAGGAAAATGGCCAGGTTATTTTTCGTGTTGTCTCTGATGCAACTAAATCTGAAGTGGCGAAAGCCGTTGAACTTATGTTCGACGTAAAAGTGAAGGCCGTTCAGGTTTCTAATGTTAAAGGTAAAACCAGGAAATTCCGTCAGATTGCTGGTCGCCGCTCTGACTGGAAAAAAGCTTACGTCTCATTGGCTGAAGGTCATGATATTGACTTTCTTAGTGCTCAATAAGCAGCCCGGCAAATAAGCCCAGAAAATAAAATAGGCTAAGGCATAACATCATGGCTATAGTAAAAACCAAACCGACCTCACCGGGGCGACGCTTTGTCGTTAAGGTGGTAGGTGCAAACCTGCATAAAGGCGCACCACATGCTCCTCTTCTAGAGAAGAAGTCAAAGCATGGCGGTCGTAATAATCAGGGTCGTATTACCGTGCGTCATCACGGTGGTGGCCATAAACAGCATTATCGTATTATCGATTTTAAGCGCAATAAAGATGATATTATCGCCAAGGTTGAGCGTCTAGAGTACGACCCTAACCGCAGTGCGCATAT
>CAYUKF010000254.1:0-2316 GCA_964445215.1 uncultured Thiotrichales bacterium | reverse complement strand
CAACCCCGGCATTGGTGCGCATATCCGTCCAACGCATCATTAATAACAAGGGACTTAAGTAAACACCACCACCAATTCCTGTCAGCCCTGCAACAAGACCAAGCACCAATCCAAGCGGTATCGCCACAGCTAGTCTCGCCGGTACAAGTTCATGCTCAAGCTGACGCTGGCGAAACAATTGCCAGGCAGCCAGCAGCAGAGCCGAGGCAACGACGTAGTAATACACCGAAGCCGACAGCGTAGTACTGCCACCAATATAAGCCATAGGCAAGGCGGCCAAAGCCAGCGGTAAATATACTCGCCAGGCAAAAAAATTCGCACGATAAAGTCGTAGCCAAACCAACGCAGCAACGAAGATATTCATCACTAACGCCGCTGGTCGCATACTCTCAGGAGCAAGGCTAAACAACGCCATTGCAGCCAAATAACCCGATGCGCCACCGTGACCAACTGAAGAATACAGCACTGCCATAACAAATAAAGCGATCAGCAATGGCGCTAATGGAGTGATTAGGTCAATGATACAGCCTGCCTAATCTTAAATTTTAAGGGCGCCTCTATGGCTGCTTTAATCACTAAGATTTTCTAGGGAGTCTCTGATCAATTCTGGGACAGCGAGATTGTGCCTGAAATCTTTCAGATCGAGGCGCCAATCGCAGCTAATAGTGGGACTATCAGCAAGATTGTCGACGAAGAGCTGGAAGATTTCAGGTGCAAGATCGTGTTCCATGAATTGATCAGAGGCTCCCTAGCTTAATGTGGATAGCATTTAATGGTGCATGACCAACCACTTCAGCACGATGTCCATGCCGTGCCGTATCAAACTCCTGACCCACAAGCAATTTATCTTTGACAATAAACATCGCGCCAACGCTGAAGTCACGACAATCATCGTTACGCAATGTAATGCGTAAGATACCTGCCAAGATAATTATCAATGTCGGATCACCTGCCACATGCCAGTCAGCCTTGTAACCTTTATGACTTTGGCGCAAGCGTAAATTGGCAGCATTGATCTGTTGCGACAGCAACATACCATTACGGTCATTCAAATTATATTGCGTCTCACAAAATACTGACACGCCTTCATCATCGTTATCGATTGTTATAATGTGCTGTGTTGGATCCAACGAATCATTATTCATGTCGTGCCTGTTATACTGACTACCCAATTATTCATAATCTTACCTGTACTCCCTACCCATAAACGTCCATATGAACGAACCCTGGTATCAAGCAGTCATTGCTGCAACTGGTGCAAAGTCTGCAACAAAACAAGCCGTCGTTCAATCCTTATGGAGCGGCTATGGAGAAATCATTCGAGTCAAACTGACTGATGGTAACGCACCAACGTGCATCGTCAAACATATTAAACTGCCGACCACGAAACAGCACCCTCGTGACTGGAATAGCGACTATGGCCATCAGCGTAAATTACGCTCTTATGAGGTAGAAGCTGCGTGGTATAACGACTGGAGCCGGCGTTGTGACGAGCACTGCCGCGTACCGCAATGCTACATAGCAGAACAGTTTAATGACGAAAATATTTTTGTACTGGAAGATATCGATGCTGGCGGGTTTGCACTGCGCAAACAGCAACTTAATATGACAGGGACACTGCCCTGTCTACGTTGGCTAGCTTACTTTCACGCAAAGTTTCTCGACGAAACGCCAATCGGGCTGTGGCCAACAGGTACATACTGGCATTTAGCAACTCGATCGGAAGAATTTTTAGCGATGCGTAATGGCACTATCAAACACGCTGCCATAGCAATTGATCAACGACTCAGCGAGTGTCGTTTTCAAACCTTGCTCCATGGCGATGCCAAGCTAGCAAATTTTTGCTTTTCATATGACAGCAAGAACGTCGCCGCTGTCGATTTTCAATATGTCGGGGGTGGCTGTGGCATGAAAGATGTGGTTTATTTGTTGAGCAGCTGTCTCAATGAAAATGAATGTGAGCGCCACGAAACAGCACTATTAGATTACTACTTTAATGCTCTGAAAACTGCGCTAAATACCTACCAGAAACAGGTGGATGCCGACGCCCTAGAACGTGAATGGCGTCAACTCTACGCTATTGCCTGGACCGATTTCTATCGTTTTTTACTCGGCTGGATGCCGACACACCAGAAGATTAACCGTTACACAAAAAAAATGGCTGACGAGGCACTGCAACAACTTGCTCGCTATCATCAATAGAATGCTAATCCAGCAAACCTTATAGTGTGTCCGTGAAGCCATGAGCTTTCCACGCGCATTAAACGGCTGCCATCATCGCCTCAAGGGCAACAATCGCCTGTTCAGGCTCCATGC
>CAYUKF010000253.1:0-2338 GCA_964445215.1 uncultured Thiotrichales bacterium | reverse complement strand
GCCTGCCCCCCGTGTCAAGCACGGGGCAGGCTCCGCGAAAGCGTGGGGGCGCAATAGCTGGCTCACGTGCGATTTATGCTTTGAATCTAAATGTTTCATGCACAACCTGCTTCCTGGTTCTTAATATAAAAAACAGTTGTAGACTTATATGATATACGGTGGCGCTTGCGAAGCGTCATTTTGGATGTTCATGACAAAGAAGAAAATGATTTGTTGCTAAGGGTGATTGATCATTAATAGAGCTATCTATATTAGGTTAGCATCCTTCGAGTTTTTTGCGCCATGCGATAAAAAGAGCGTGCATTATTAAATCGCGGCACATCATCTAACGCTACCCAGCCAATTTGATGTGATTCCTCATTGCCGGGCACATCCAGTGAGTCGTCGATTTCAACCAGAAAACGAATATCGAAATGCTCATGGCGTAGGTCATATTCATTGGCAGGAATAACATGGATATCGACATCAAAGATGTTTTCATTGACCAGCTTGATATAGCTGAGATCCACTCCAGACTCTTCGGCAACTTCCTTTAATACCACGCGTGCAATGTCGGGGTCACCATCAGCATGACCACCGGGTTGCAGCCAAAGATTCAATTTACGGTGGTGCAACATCAGCGTATGCGAATGAGCAGGGTTAAGCACCCATGCAGAGCCAGTAAAATGCCCTTCTTCTATGCGTTCAAAACAGTTGGGATGCTGCTCGGCAAAACGCCGCGCACGCTGCACCATCGCCGCTTCTTCCATATATGGCGTCTTGTAGCTGTCGAGTAATTCAAGGACTTTTTGCCGATGCATGAGAATAAAGGTAACGTTCTAATTTCAAGGTGTAGATTACCTGATTATATGCCATAGCGGGCATTCTGATGCTCAATGTAAACCATAGACCATAACGAATAGATAAATAATTTTAGATGCACGATAGAGTATAAGATTTTTAATTCCCTTATCTCTTAGTAGAAGCCTCTACACCATGTTAAAATTAAGCTAGAATTAACCCAAAATAGCGTTAGGAACACAGCATGTCAGCGCGTGTTTTTGCAATAGCAAATCAAAAAGGCGGCACCGGAAAAACCACACTTAGTATGAATTTTGCTGTAGGTTTGGCGAAACATGGTCGCGTGCTCGTGATCGATGCCGATCCACAAGGTTCAGCAGGGCAATGGAGTAGCCTGGCAGCTGATGGCCGACAATTCCCAGTTTCGGTCATTGCTATCGGTGGCAATTTAGCCCGTGAGGCGCAGCGCTTCAGTCAAGACTACGATTTTCTTGTGCTTGATTGTCCGCCAACGCTTGAGACTGAGGCGATGTCGCTAGCGCTGTCGGTAGCCGATACCGTATTAATCCCAGTATTGCCCTCTCCGGTAGATTTGTGGGCGAGCATTCGCTTGGTTGACGCCATAGAACAAGCCAAGATGCGTAACCGTGGACTAACGGCACATATCGTTGTTAATCAATTAGAACCTCGTAGCGCCCTATCTAATGCCATGCAACAAGCATTAGAAGAATTTGATATTCCCACACTTAAAAATGGTATACGGCGTCGCGCGATATACCGCAACGCGGCCATAGAAGGCGCCAGTGTTTATTGTATGGGCAAGCGTGGTGTAGCCGCAGCAGCAGAAATTGATGAAATCGTTAAGGAGATATTATGACCGACTCTAAAACCGGCTCTAAACTTGCCCAGAGTTTACGTCGCGCTAAAACACAGCAAACTGCTGGCGCCACTAAAACACTTGCAGCCAAGCCTCAAGCAAGGGCTAAAGCCAGTCCACGTAAGACAGCACCTGCTGCAGAAAGCGGATCATCGCTCATTTTAACATCACGCTGCTGGCCGGATTAGTTTTTATAAAACATTCGGTTTAAACGATGAAAAAAGAAAGCTGCATCGATTATGTAGAGCTACCTGCGTCAGATCTAAAGCAAACCAAGTCATTTTTTTCAGAACTGTTTGGCTGGAAGTTTGTTGATTGGGGTGATGATTATTTTAGGGAGCCTCTGGTCAATTCATGAGGCACTATCTTTTTTCCTGAAATATTCCCTTTCCTCGCCGACAGTCTTGCTGCTCTAAGAGTATTTCCTTAGTAAGGCTAGCGCATTCCACTTAGAGTCTGTCCCCGCGAAAGCGTGGGGGCGTAGAGTTATCAAGCCGATGTTTTCTTTTGCTGACTCAAATGGCAATGACAAGCGATTTGATCTGAGTAGTAATAATTACTCTGTTGATTAAACCGCAATAGGTGCTTTTATGCCTGGGTGCGATTGGTAATTTTCCAGAGTGAAGTCGTCGTATTTAAAATCAAAGAGTGAGCGAACATCGGGATTAATTTTCATTGTTG
>CAYUKF010000252.1:0-2362 GCA_964445215.1 uncultured Thiotrichales bacterium | reverse complement strand
TAATGCCAATCGATAGCCAGTTTGGTGAGCTGTTGTTGTTTTTCTAATGCCTCATGGAGATAGCTTTCACCAAATTGGCGTTGGCCAAGCTCATAAAGTTGTGTAATGTCTGACGTGCTATGACCTTTGCTGACGGCAAGCAAACAGACTGTGCCTGGCCCGCGCTCATAGTGCTGACAGGCTTCACGGATATTGCGAGTTATCGCTTTATAGCGAGAGTCGATAGTGTTCATGTTGAATGCTGGGCAGTGTGTTTTATTTTATAATCCAGGGTTAAAGGGTGCCTCCCTAGGTGTACTTACGGCTCACGCCTTTTGGCTGTATGCTTTAGGTCTCGCAGAGGTCGTAAGTACACCTAGGGGTGTGTTTACGTTACACCAAGACCGTAAAATCAAGCTGATCTTGATGCTGCCGCTAATTTGTCCAAGATACAATTATCATATACGACTAGTTTAAACCGATTCATCAGGAGTATTCAGTGGATATTGCAGAACTACTTGCTTTTAGTGTTAAAAACTCCGCCTCTGACTTGCACATCTCGGCAGGCTTACCACCAATGATTCGTGTCGATGGCGATGTTCGTCGCATCAATGTACCTGAGCTGGACCACAAAACTGTTCAGTCGATGATGTACGACATTATGAATGACCGTCAGCGCAAAGACTTTGAAGAGTTTTTAGAGACCGATTTCTCTTTCGAAATTCCTGGTCTTGCGCGTTTTCGTGTTAATGCCTTCACTCAGGCACGTGGTATGGGTGGTGTATTTCGTACTATTCCATCCAATATTTTGAGTTTAGAAGAGTTAGGTTGCCCTCCAATCTTTAAGAAAATTGCAAAAAACCCGCGTGGCTTAATTTTGGTTACCGGGCCAACCGGTTCGGGTAAATCGACGACGCTTGCGGCAATGGTAGACTATCTTAATGGCGAAGAGTTTGGTCATATTCTGACCATTGAAGATCCTATCGAGTTTGTTCACCAGAGCAAGAAATGTTTGATCAATCAACGTGAAGTACACCGCGACACCCTTGGTTTTAACGAAGCGCTGCGTTCAGCTTTGCGTGAAGACCCTGACATTATTCTGGTGGGTGAAATGCGTGATCAGGAAACTATTCGCCTTGCCTTAACTGCTGCCGAAACAGGTCATTTAGTGTTTGGTACTTTGCACACGAGTTCTGCTGCGAAAACGATTGATCGTATTATCGATGTGTTTCCTGCTGCGGAAAAAGCCATGACGCGCTCCATGTTGTCGGAATCACTACGCGCAGTGATTTCACAAACCTTATTGAAGCGTGTTGGCGGTGGTCGCATCGCTGCACATGAAATTATGTTGGCTACGCCAGCCATTCGTAACTTGATTCGCGAAGACAAGGTGCCACAGATGTATTCTGCTATTCAGACTGGTCAGGCGGTGGGTATGCAAACACTAGATCAATGTTTGCAAGATATGGTGCGAAAAAGCTTGGTGAATAAAGTCGAAGCACGTGGCAAGGCGACTAATGTAGATTTGTTTAATTAAATCTGCATGGTGGCAAGGCTAGATTGAGTCTTGCTGCCCAATGTTTTTTATTTCCCTCTACACCTCTTATCGTAGTGAAATAATTTTCCAGCCATGCGTTTGCGCATGGCGCGTCAGCGCTGCGTCAGCATCGACAGCGACAGGGTGATCGACTCTCTGTAACAGCGGCAGATCATTATGCGAGTCGGAATAAAAAGTGCTACCGTTAAGATCGTGATGATTCTTCGTTAGCCATTCATTAAGCCGTGTCACTTTGCCTTCGCGAAAGCAGGGCGTGCCCTGGTAGTTACCACTAAATTCACCCTCTATTTCTTCAGGCTCAGTCGCAATCAACGTATCAATGCCGAACGCCTTGGCGATAGGCTCCGTCACGAATCGGTTGGTCGCAGTAATGATCAGCAGGGTATCACCGGCATCACGGTGTTGTTTTATCAATTGTTTAGACTTATCCAGCATGATGGCTTCGATTTTGTCAGCCATAAATTGTCGATGCCACTGATCAAGCGTTGCCCGCGGGTGTTGCGCTAAAGGCGCTAGTTGAAAGGCAAGAAAAGCGTTTATGTCCAGCGTGCCATTTTTATAGTCTTGGTAAAAACGCTGATTTTCACGCTCATGGACGTTGCCATCGACAACGCCTAGCTCAATGAGAAATTGTCCCCACAGATAGTCACTGTCGCCAGCAAGCAGGGTGTTGTCCAGGTCAAATAAAGCGAGGGCCATATTTTGTGGTGTTTGTTCTGTGAGCCAGTAGGTGCCTGAGGTTAAAAGTATTTTGGCAGGGAATATTTGCTGCCCCCTCAAGTCTGTGCCATTCTATCATGCAAGATAATATTGTGATGTTTAGGG
>CAYUKF010000251.1:0-2367 GCA_964445215.1 uncultured Thiotrichales bacterium | reverse complement strand
GAACTGAAATCATTCGAAGATAAAGTATTAAGCGCACGCCAGCGCGCCTTAAGCAGAGAAAAATACCTCTACGAACAATTATTAGACACCTTGGCTGAAGATGTTCAGACATTACAAAGCAGCGCAAATGCGATTGCACAAATTGATGTGCTGGCTAATTTTGCACAACGCGCCTGGCAACTTGATTTATCGCAACCAGAACTAACAGAAGAACCTGGCCTGTTAATTAAAGATGGCCGTCATCCCGTTGTCGAAGCCACCTTGGACAAACCCTTTACGCCCAACGATGTGCAACTCGATGACTCGCGTCGCATGCTGATTATTACCGGCCCAAACATGGGCGGAAAATCGACCTATATGCGCCAAACTGCCATCATTACTCTATTGGCGCACTGCGGCTGTTTCGTCCCGGCCAAGCGTGCTGTCATTGGCCCCTTTGACCGTATTTTCACACGTATCGGCGCCTCGGATGACTTGGCTGGAGGGCGCTCTACGTTTATGGTGGAAATGACTGAAACTGCGGCAATACTTCACAACGCCAGCGCACAAAGCCTGGTGCTAATGGACGAAGTGGGTCGTGGCACCAGCACCTTCGATGGCCTGTCACTGGCCTGGGCTTGCGCTGAACACTTGGCTAAACACATCAAAGCCTTCACCTTATTTGCCACCCACTACTTTGAACTTACCGTCCTGCAATCAAAGCAAGATGCTATTGCCAACATTCATCTTGCCGCCATAGAACACCATGACAGCATTGTTTTTCTGCATAGCGTCAAAGAAGGTGCTGCTAATCGTAGTTATGGCTTGCAAGTTGCTGCTTTAGCGGGCGTCCCTAAAACCGTCGTTGCGACAGCAAGAAAACGCCTGCATTTATTGGAACAACAACAGGCCAGCAGCCACAACAATCATCCACAAATTGATTTATTTAATACCCATGCTGACACACAAACACCCTCATCCGAGCCCCTCAAACAGACCATTAACCCAACGTTAGAATTATTGGCAACCATTGATCCCGATGAGCTCACAGCAAGACAGGCACTAGAGTTGCTATACCAACTGAAACAACTCCACGGCACAGCAGAAACCGAATAGGCCTTGAAGAGACTATGACTAAGAAAACAGAACGCACGTGCGAAATTTATCGCTGCTCATACAAAGACGGTATGTATCTCTACATCGATCAAAAAGACAGCTTAAATGATTTGCCCGATGCGTTAAAAAAGAAAATTGGCCAACCAGAACTGGCGATGACATTAACCATCACAGTAAAAACCAAACTGGCCAATGCAAATGCCGAAGCAATATTGGCTGCGTTGAACTCACAAGGATTTTATCTGCAAATACCCATTAACCCTACCGATTATATGCAGGAAGTAAACAAAGAAAATTACTTTCTCGGTAAAGAATCGGGTTAACTAAAATTGCTATTTACTCATTGTGACGAATAAATTTTGGCAAACGAAACAACTCGATGAAATGAGCCAAAACGAGTGGGAATCACTCTGCGATGGCTGCGGTTTATGTTGCTTACATAAACTCGAAGACGAAGATACAGATCAGGTTTACTACACCAAAGTTGCTTGCAAACTTTTGGACTTGGATCGTTGCCGCTGTACAAACTACCCACAACGCCAAGACTTGGTCAGTGATTGCCTGGTTTTAACAGCCAAAGACATCGAAAAATTTCACTGGCTACCCTCTACTTGCGCTTATCGATTAATCGCTGACGGAAAAGCCCTGCTCGATTGGCACCCGTTGATATCAGGTAACAGCCATAGTGTTCACCACGCTGGAATATCCGCAAAAGGCCGCGCAGTATCAGAATCTGAAGCAGACATAACTAGCCTTGAAGAGCATATTATTCATTGGGTTAGCTAAGCACCAAAAACACTTTATATTGCTGTTACATAATTGTGCTAGATTCAACTTATAATCTGAGCTAAACCAGATTTTCACTCTATGTGAGAAAATATAAATGAACGATATTCAAATGAATGACATCCATCTTTTGTCATCGTTATTTATATTTTTGATTGCATTGTTCATTCTCGTGGTGATCGTCTTGTTCATTATAGATATCACTCAATCCAAAGACGCAGTAAGAAAGAACTACCCCGTCATAGGCCGTTTTCGCTATTTGTTTTCCTCATTGGGTGAGTTTTTTCGCCAGTATTTTTTTGCCATGGATCGCGAAGAAATGCCATTCAATCGTGCTGAGCGTGAGTGGGTTGGCAGAGCTGCAAGCAATAAAGACAATACGATTGCCTTTGGCTCGACAAAAAACCTTTCGGCAGTGGGAACTGTGATATTCGTAAATTGCCCTTTCCCCACATTAGATGAAGACGCAGAAAAAAGAATCAGCCT
>CAYUKF010000250.1:1286-2368 GCA_964445215.1 uncultured Thiotrichales bacterium | reverse complement strand
ACGCTAGTTCTAAAACGATCCAGGAACCAATCGACTGCAAGTAATAGCGCGATACCTTCTAGCGGCAGGCCGACGGCTTCCAACACAATCACTAAAGTAATCAAGCCTGCTTCAGGAATACCGGCTGCGCCAATGGCAGCGAGTGTGGCGGTAATGAAGACGATGAATTGCTGGCCAATGGTGAGATCGATGCCATAGGCTTGGGCGATAAACATGGCAGCACAGGCCTCGTAGAGGGCGGTACCATCCATGTTGACGGTAACCCCAAGCGGGGCGACGAACTGTACTGAACGTTTACTGATACCATTTTCGCGCAGACATTCCATGGTCAAAGGTAAGGTAGCGGCGGAGCTTGCTGTGCCAAAGGCAGTGAGCAGGGCGCGCAACATGCCGGTGAGATAAGCACGGCCACGCCCGGTGAAGACCAATAAAATAATAAATAAGACAACAAAATGAATAGCGAGGCCGCTTAAGACGGTGACAACGTGTAGGCCGACAGCGGTGATTTCCGCCATGAATTGTTCGCCGCCGCCAGCTTTACCCAAGCGCCCGGCAACCAAACCAAAAATACCGATAGGGGCGAGATACATGACCCATACGACTAACTTCATCATGGCGTCGTTAACACCACGGAAAAAATCGATGACGATTTTGCCGCTATTACCTAAGGTCGTTAATGCTGCAGCAAAGAGTATGGAAAAGAAAATAATGGGTAATAATTGTGTGTTGGCAGCAGATTCAATGAGGTTGGGTTGAATCATCATTAGCATGATATCGCTGATGCCGGTATCTTCTTTGCCAATGACTCTGTCGGGTATGGTGGCAGTGCTGGCATCGATACCGACGCCGGGCTGTATGAGATTAACCATAACCATGCCGATGAATACGGCGATGGCAGTGGTGCTGGCATAAAATAGCAAGGTCGTGCCGCCAATGGTACCGAGTTTACGGATATCGCCAAGACTGCCGATGCCGCTGATGACTGCAGCCATAATCAACGGTACGATCATCATCTTTAACAGATTAAGAAAGACGGTACCGATCCAGGCGACAGAGAGCATTGCAGGCCCCCATATCCAGCC
>CAYUKF010000250.1:0-1186 GCA_964445215.1 uncultured Thiotrichales bacterium | reverse complement strand
CCGACAGTGCTATAACCACAATCGACATAAGTAATTTCACCGGTCACCCCTGATGCGAGGTCTGAACACAAAAAGGCGGCGACATTGCCGACTTCTTCGGTGGTGACGTTACGTTGTAAGGGTGCGGTGCTGGCGACTTTATTGAGCATGGTGCGAAAGTCACTGATACCTGCTGAGGCCAAGGTTTTAATCGGTCCCGCAGAGATGCCGTTAACACGAATATCATCTGGCCCTAAGGTTTGCGCCATATAGCGAACATTAGCTTCAAGGCTGGCTTTGGCTAGGCCCATGACATTGTAGTTAGTGATGGCTTTTTCAGCACCCAGATAGCTTAGAGTGAGCAGGGCGCCTTTGCGTCCTTGCATCATATTACGCCCAGCTTTGGCGAGCGCGGCAAAGCTATAGGAGCTGATTTCATGCGCGATGTTAAAGCCTTCGCGTGTGACACAATCAAGGTAGCTGCCTTGTAATTGATCGCGTGGGGCAAAGCCAACCGAATGAATAATAATATCGAGTGAATCCCAAGAGTCGCCAAGTTTGCTGAAAACAGCTTCGATTTGCTCATCGCTGCCGACATCACAAGGTATAGCGATGTTACTGCCAAGTTTGGCCGCCATGTCTTCGACACGTGACTGCAATTTCTCGTTTTGGTAAGTAAAAGCGAGTTCGGCGCCCTGAGCATGCATGGCGCTGGCGATGCCCCAGGCGATTGAACGTTTACTGGCTAAACCGACGATCAAAGCGCGCTTGCCCTCTAAAAAACCCATTGTGCTTCCCCTTTACTTGCCGGTGAATAGTGCTCAGCTCGTATTCTCATGTCGGGAATGACTTGCCTCGCGTGATTGTCATCCTATAATACCAAGCATGGCGGTAAGTAGGTAACGTAAGCTTGCTACATTAAGTAAAAAAACAGAGTAGACACTTGCCTGGATCAAAGTATTTTTTTGCAACACTGAGCTGCGTCGTTACTGCGTTACTGGTCAGTGCCTGCGAACTACAGGAGTTGAACAACCCTTATGCCAAGAGCGATGGGGGCAAGAACATTCTCTATAGCTCGTTTGCTGCACGCCCGAAGCATTTGGATCCCGCCCAATCTTATAGCTCGAATGAAGTACAGTTTACTGCGCAAATTTATGAGCCACCACTGCAATACCATTATTTAAAACGTCCCTATCAATTGGAAACA
>CAYUKF010000249.1:0-2373 GCA_964445215.1 uncultured Thiotrichales bacterium | reverse complement strand
CATGGCTAATACGGAGCAGGCGCTCATTCAGCGTCTCAATAACGATTTTGCTGATGTCGTTGAAAGCGTCACTTGCGGTGTTGGCGACGAAGTCACCGCAGTGGTTCGTGCAGAGGCAATTAAAGCCCTATGCATTGAGCTGCGTGATGGTGCAGAATACTGCTTTGAGCAGCTCATCGACTTGTGTGCGGTTGATTATCTGGAATATGCCGGTAAAGAATGTGATCCAGCGAAACGTTTTGCTGTGGTCTACCACTTACTGTCAATTAAACATAATCAACGCTTAAGACTGAAGGTCTATGTTGGTGCTGAACAACCCTCGGTTGATTCCGTCATTGACGTTTGGCGTTGTGCCGATTGGTTTGAGCGTGAAGCCTATGATCTCTACGGCGTATTGTTCTATGGCCACCCTGATCTGCGCCGCTTATTAACCGACTATGGTTTTATCGGCCATCCCTTCCGCAAAGATTTCCCCATCTCGGGTCATGTTGAAATGCGTTATGACCCAGAGAAAAAACGCGTTGTCTATGAACCCGTTAGCATTGAGCCACGTGTCCTTGTGCCACGTAAATATCGTGAAGATAATCGCTATCTCAATCAAGACGATGAGGCAAATAATGCCTGAGATTCGTAATTTCACCATGAATTTTGGGCCACAGCATCCTTCTGCGCATGGTGTGTTGCGCCTTGTGCTTGAAATGGATGGCGAAACCATTGAACGTGCCGACCCGCATATTGGTTTACTGCATCGCGGTACCGAAAAGTTGGCAGAAACAAAACCCTATAATCAAAGCATTGGTTATATGGACAGACTCGACTACGTTTCCATGATGTGCAATGAGCACGGTTACGTTTTGGCGATTGAGAAATTATTAGGCGTAGAAGTGCCAGAGCGCGCGCAGTATATCCGTGTTATGTTTGATGAAATCACTCGTATCCTGAACCACTGTTTATGGTTAGGCGCTCATGCGCTTGATATTGGTGCCATGACTGTTTTCTTGTATTGCTTCCGTGAGCGCGAAGATCTCATGGATATCTACGAAGCCGTATCGGGCGCACGTTTACACGCAACTTATTATCGTCCTGGTGGCGTTTATCGTGATTTGCCAGAACGCATGCCTCAGTATGAAGCATCAAAATGGCACAGTGAGCGTGAAGTTAAAAAGAAAAATACCGATCGCCAAGGCTCTATGCTTGATTTTCTTTGGCAGTTCACCGAGCGTTTTCCGACCTATGTCGATGAATACGAGACTCTGTTAACCGATAACCGTATCTGGAAACAGCGCACCGTTAACATTGGTGTTGTGTCGCCTGAACGTGCTTTGCAATTGGGTTTTACCGGTGCTATGTTACGTGGTTCGGGTGTTGAGTGGGATCTGCGTAAAAAACAGCCTTATGAAGTGTACGACAAACTCGATTTTGATATCCCCGTTGGGGTTAACGGAGATTGTTATGACCGTTACCTGGTGCGTGTTGAAGAAATGCGTCAATCAAATAAAATTATTCGCCAATGCGTTCAGTGGTTACGTAAGAACCCTGGTCCGGTCATGGTCAAAGGGCACAAGGTAACGCCACCGAATCGTGAAGCAATGAAAGGCGATATGGAATCATTGATTCACCATTTTCTGCTTTTTACCGAGGGCTATCATGTGCCCGCCGGTGAAGCTTATGCAGCGATTGAACATCCCAAGGGTGAATTTGGTTGCTACATTGTTTCAGATGGTGCTAACAAACCCTATCGATTAAAAGTTCGCGCGCCTGGCTTTGCTCATATCGCGTCGCTGGACGAAATGGTAAGAGGACATATGCTGGCCGACGTGGTGTCGATTCTTGGTACGCAAGATATCGTCTTTGGTGAGGTGGATCGCTAATGCCTGATAGACCAAAGCAAGCCACACTATTTTCTGCCAGCGTTAAAGCTGAAATAGATAAATGGATTACGCGCTATCCAACAGAGCAAAAGTGTTCTGCCGTCATTCCTGCGCTGCACGCAGTGCAGCGTAGTAATGGTGGTTGGTTAACCACTGAGCTAATGGATAGCGTTGCCGAATATCTTGAAATGCCACGTATTGCAGTTTATGAAGTAGGCAGCTTCTATAGTATGTTTGTTCATGAACCGACGGGGCGTCATAAAATTAATGTCTGTACCAATATTTCATGCATGTTATGTGGTTCTGATGAAGTGGTGTCGCATTTGCAAAAACGTCTTGGCATTAAGTTGGGTGAGACGACCGCAGACAATAAATTTACACTGCATGAAGTGGAATGTTTGGCAGCTTGTGGCGGTGCGCCAATGATGCAAGTGAATCGTCAATACCATGAGAACCTGACAGCAGAAAAAATCGACGAAATTCTGGATGGGATGGAATAGTG
>CAYUKF010000248.1:0-2396 GCA_964445215.1 uncultured Thiotrichales bacterium | reverse complement strand
AAATACCACTAAGTGGTGCTACAGCAAAGACGACGACCCAGGCCAGGCTTTCTGCACCGACACCAAAGCGCAGCACTAACGCAGCAACAATAAGACCCATAGCCCAACCCATTACCAATAGATTAGTAAAAAATGCTAATAAAGGTAAGCCAAGATCAAAGATCGAATAGTGATACATGGCAATGGCTAATAAGGCAGCAACGCCAACACCAATCACGGTACGAACAAAACTAATCAATAACAATGAAGCGATCAATTCGATTGGCCGCAAGGGGCTGACAAAAAGATGAGCAAGGTTGCGTGCGTGAAGCTCTTCAAAAAATACCAGGGATACACCAAGTTGTCCGCGAAACACAACATCCCATAACAGTACCGCACCAATGAGAATGCCGGCTGCTTGTGCTAACCAGGTACTGTTTTCAGCAAAAAACTGGCTGATCAGACCCCATAAAATCATTTGTACGGTAGGCCAATAAGCCAACTCGACGATACGTGGCCATGAGCTACGCAATAAATAAAAATAGCGCAAACACATGGCATAAATGCGTTGTAAGCTACTGTCTTGGTATTCACGACGCATATTGTCATGAGCAGTGCTGTCGGCTTTAAAGCTCAATAGGGCCTTCCTCTGGAAAACGAATGGTTTCGCGGGTGATATCGATAAACACTTGTTCCATCGAGTCACGGCGAAAGTCTGCAATGAGCTGCGCCGGTGTGCCGCGCACGACGATGCCACCACGGTGTAACATAATAACGTCATCACAAAGTTTTTCGACCTCAGCCATGTTGTGAGACGCTAATAATATAGTTGCTTGCGTGCGCGCTTTATAGTCTGTTAAATATTGGCGAATACGGTCGGCGCTGTCGGGGTCGAGTGATGCCGTGGGTTCATCGAGCAATAACAGTTCGGGTTCATTCAACATTGCTTTGGCGATGGCAACCCGTGTTTTTTGGCCTGCGGATAACGTGCCATAACGACGTTTGCGCATAGCGGTTAAATCGAATGCTTCGAGCATTTGATCGATACGCTCATTGATATTGGCTACGCCATATAAACGCGCATAGACGCGCAGGTTTTCTGTAATGGTTAATCGTTGCGGTAGATCAACGTAAGGTGAAGAAAAATTAATGCGCGGCAACACTTGAAAACGGTCGCTGGCCATATCAATGCCAAACAAATGAATACTGCCACGAGTAGGTAATAATAAACCCAACAACATGGAAAGTGTTGTCGTCTTGCCTGCGCCATTACCACCGAGCAAAGCTGTAATCGAACCGCGACCGATAGTAAAGCTAAGATCACTGACCGCAGCCACATTGCCGTATATTTTTGTCAGGCCTGCTACGGCAATGATCGCTGAAGGCATAAGTTAACTAAATCTGCTTGCGTAGAAAATCGATCGCTAGCGCTGTTTGCGGTTTTTTCTTTCGCCAGAGAAAAAAGGATTCCGCTGCCTGCTCGACCAACATGCCTAAACCATCATACGCTTGACTCACACCATGTTGTTTTGCCCAGGCAACAAACGCGGTGTCTTGCGCTGCGTAAAACATATCGTAGCAAACACTATTGCTGTCTACGATATTGTTAACCAAAGGCGGAAGCTTGCCATCGATACCCGTCGAGGTGGCATTAATTACAATATCGTAAGCATCATGTTTATCGAGTTCTTCGTAACCACATGACGATACATTGCCTGAATTTTGGAAGCGTTGCGCTAGCATATAGGCTTTATCCACTGTGCGGTTAACAATGATAATGCTGGCTGGCTGTTCTGCCAGCAATGGGCCCAACACGCCTTGCACTGCACCACCGGCGCCAAGAATAAGAATTTTTTTCCCGCTAATATCAAGTCCAATGTTTTGATTTAAATCTCGCACCAGACCAACACCATCGGTATTGTCGGCATAGACTTCATGATTACTTTCAAACACCAGTGTATTGGCGGCTTCGGCTTGTTGTGCTCGCTGACTGCAACGTGTGGCATAACGATAAGCCTCTTGCTTGAACGGCACAGTGATATTAGCACCGGCACCACCATTGGCTTGAAAGTTGCCAACGGACGCCTCGAAGCCACCGATGTCGACTTGCATTGCGCTGTACTCAATGCGTTGTCCCGTCTGCCTGGCAAACTCGGCATGGATGAGCGGTGATTTACTATGGGCAATGGGATTGCCTATGACAACATATTTAGACGGTGTATCAAAATCAAATAAAGAAGACATTAATAACTACTACTCTGGGTAAAAATTTAGGAGTGAAAATTTGGGTGAGAAATTTCAGGCGAAAATTATTCGTCCTCTTCGCGAGTGATTAATCTATTTTGTTAAAGCACTAACCTTGGCAGCCATAATAAAATCGTTTTCGTGCAAGCCAGCAATTTTATGGGTATAAAACA
>CAYUKF010000247.1:0-2412 GCA_964445215.1 uncultured Thiotrichales bacterium | reverse complement strand
CGGGCGCCTATCCAGGGGTGGGTGCTGAAGAGCGCGGCCAAAGTGAAGCCATCGCGCGTAATTTATTTGAGATGTCGGGTTTGAAAACACCAATAATTTGTACCGTTATCGGTGAAGGTGGTTCAGGTGGTGCTTTGGCCGTAGGTGTTGGTGACCGCGTACTGATGCTAGAGCACAGTATCTACTCTGTCATCTCACCGGAAGGCTGTGCATCGATTTTATGGAAGAGCGCAGAAAAAGCAGCTGATGCAGCAGAAGCCTTAGGCATTACTTCACGACGATTAAAAGAACTCAAATTGATTGACGAAATTATCCAAGAACCCTTAGGCGGCGTGCATCGTAATGTCGATGCGACAGCTGCGGATATTAAGCAAGCCTTGTTAGCTAACCTGGCCGCATTAGATACACTGGATACTGACACCTTATTAGCACAGCGTCGTCAGCGTTTAATGAATATCGGTACTTTCAAAGAAAGCTAAGGTAATGTGCCGATCTGCATTATGTTAACAAACTCCAGTGCCTGATTTCTCGCCGCAGTCGCTGTTACAGGTGCTGCAACAATACCCTAATGTTCAACGCTACTGGGTTGCTTTCAGTGGTGGTGTCGACTCTTCGGTTCTGCTTCATGCCTTGGTGCAGCTTATGCCAAGGCTACAGGCGGCAGAAACTCCAATAGAAGTTAGAGCAATTTACATCGACCACGGTCTTCAAGCCAAGCCTTCGTACCCCAAGAGTACTTCTTCAGGAATGCTACCGCATTCCCTTAGTGCGCAATGGGCCGATCATTGTCGTGCTGTTTGTGATGAATATGGCATAGCCTTTGTTAGCATGAATGCCGACCTATTGCTCAACAAAGGTGATAGCGTAGAAGAAAAAGCACGTGAATCACGCTATTTATTATTGGCGAGTCAACTCGAAGAGCATGATGTGTTACTCACTGCACAACATAAAGACGACCAAGCAGAAACATTTTTATTGCAAGCCTTGCGTGGCGCAGGGCCAAAGGGTTTAGCATCAATGCCGGAAATAAAAGCCTTTGCCAAAGGCCGGCACATGCGGCCTTTACTAGGTTTTAGTAAGCAAGACCTTGTGAACTATGCAACAGCAGAAGGGCTTAGCTGGGTTGAAGACCCATCTAATCAACAGCTGCGTTTTCAGCGTAATTATTTGCGCCAAAAAATCTTGCCACTGCTTAAACAAAATTGGCCAGCAGCGAGTGATACTTTATCACGCAGCGCAGCATACTGCGCCGAGAGTGCTAGTTTATTGCAACAACTTGCAAGTATCGACATGGTCACAGTTGCGGGTAGCGATAACACCTTGTCGCGTGTAGCGTTAAATAATTTATCACACCAGCGCAGAGCCAATTTAATTCGCTATTGGCTAGCTGAGTTAGCGTTACGCGCACCTAATCACCAGCGCCTTGAGCAAATGATTAACCAGCTTGAAACCAGTGCGCAAGATCGATCACCGTTCATCGTTTGGCGTGGTGTTGAGATACGCTGTTATCGTGACAAAGTCTACGCCATGGCACCCTTAGTGCTGACCGACGAGACAAAGGTATTTAGTCTGCAATTACGGGGGCAGACAAATGAAACACTTAAACTCGATGATGGTGAATTGCACGCTTATCAAACCAACGGTAATGGATTGCACATAGCAGACAATACACAAATTGAAGTTCGCTTTCGCCAAGGTGGTGAGCGTTGCCAACCAGCAGGGCAGGCACACTTACGTGAGCTAAAAACCTTGTTTCAAGAGTGGGCAATACCTCATTGGTTACGCGGCCGTATACCGCTAATCTATGTCGACGGTAAATTGGCGGTTATTGCTGGGCTTTGTATCTGTCAGCCCTTTGTTGCCAGTGACGGCGAATTGAGTTGGCAATTTGACTGGCACTCTGATTGATAATTGCAATCTAAGTGCTGATTTAAAGCCTTGTTTCATTGAGAGAATTAGCTAAATCTGGTACTTTGTAGGACTTCGACGTTTGTCTTTTTTTATCTTCTGAGTTTATGACCAAATACGTATTTGTGACTGGTGGGGTGGTGTCATCACTGGGTAAAGGTATCGCCTCTGCTTCGCTTGGCGCGCTATTAGAGGCGCGTGGGCTAAACGTGACCATGCTTAAGCTTGACCCTTATATCAACGTCGACCCGGGCACTATGAGCCCATTTCAACACGGTGAAGTGTTTGTCACCGAAGATGGCGCCGAGACTGACCTTGATCTTGGTCACTACGAACGCTTTATTAGCACCACCATGAAGCAAAGTAATAACTTCACCACAGGCCGCATCTACGAAGAAGTGATTCGTAAAGAGCGCCGTGGTGATTATCTTGGTGGTACCGTGCAGGTTATTCCGCATATTACCGACGAGATTAAACGCTGTATTCGTATTGGTGCAGAAGGCG
>CAYUKF010000246.1:0-2413 GCA_964445215.1 uncultured Thiotrichales bacterium | reverse complement strand
GTGTGGGTAAACATATTGCTGTCAAACAGTGGTTGCTCAATCATGAGCATAAGATCGTTAGCGATTAGCTCATGACCAAGTCTGAGAATAAACCTGATCAGGCGCTTATCGAACGTTTTCTCGATGTCTTGTGGGTAGAAAACGGCCTAAGTAAAAATACCTTGAGCGCTTACCGTAGCGATCTCAGTCAGCTCGCACTCTGGCAGAAAAAAAATAACAGTGGATTGTTTGGCTTAACACGTGAGCATTTATTACGTTATCTTTCGCACGCGCAACAGCAAGGTAAATCGTCACGCTCCAGCGCACGTATGCTGAGTAGTGTGAAACGATTGTTTCAGTATTTGATCCGCGAAAGCGAATTAGAGTCCGACCCCACGGCACAAATCGATTCGCCACGTTATATGAAACCTTTGCCCTCATCGCTAACTGAATCAGATACCGATGCTTTGCTCAATGCGCCTAATACGAATACAGCTCAAGGTTTACGTGATCAGGCCATGCTGGAAACTTTATACGCCAGTGGTTTGCGTGTTAGCGAACTGATTGGTTTGCAGCTATCTCAGCTAAACTTAACGGATGGTTTAGTTCGCGTTGTCGGTAAAGGCAATAAAGAGCGTTTAGTGCCGCTAGGGGAACAGGCTATTTTAAGCCTGCAACAGTATTTGGCTGAGGCACGGCCAGAGTTATTGCGGCAACGACAAAGTGATGCCGTATTTGTCAGTAACCGCGGCCGGGCGATGGTACGCCAGACATTTTGGCATCTCATCAAACGCTATGTTGTGTCTGCGGGAATCAATAAAGTGGTATCACCGCATACGCTACGCCATGCCTTTGCCACGCATTTGCTCAATCATGGTGCTGATTTACGGGTCTTACAGATGTTATTGGGGCACAGTAGTTTGTCGACGACGCAAATCTATACCCATGTGGCGAAAGAACGATTGAAGCGACTTCATGCTCAGCATCATCCGCGAGGTTAAAAAATCATAAAATGACGGATTTAATCACTGAAGCTGTGGTCAAATCTTTAGCCAGCTTCCCTCTGCAACTGAACAGGACAAACTGTCGCGCTGGAAAGCACGCTTTGTTCAAGCTAAAATGTTGGCATTGAGACTAAGGAACCTCTGATTTATTCATGGAACACGATCTTGTACATGAAATATCCCAGCTCTGCGTTACAAATCTTGCCAATAGCCCCACTATTGGCTGCGATTCGCGCCTTGATCTAAAATATTTCAGGTACAATCTCGCTGTCCCAGAATAAATCAGAGGCTCCCTAAACATTATCCAGTATCGTCCGCCTTCGTGAGATATGCGGGCTAGGTTTGGCGGGTGTCTCGCCGTTATGTTGTCATAACATTATGGTTTTACGTCGTTATACTGTTTACCTTATGATTTTACAATAGAGAGTAATTTGATGTCACGATTGATTGTTTTATTGCTAGTGTCCTTGGCTTTAATTGCTGGTGCCCCTGGTCTGAGTGTTGCTGCTGATGATATGGCAGAGATTAAGCAGTCTCTCAAGGCGCTTGTGCCTGGGTTAGAAGTTGACAGTATTAGTCCAAGTGCGGTAGACGGTCTCTATGAAGTCGTTTTCGGCACGCGTGTATTTGGCTCGCGTGTATTTTATATTAGTGCTGATGGCCGTTATTTTCTACAAGGCAATATTTTTGATACCAAAACGAAAGTCGGTTTGACCGAGGCCAAAGAGACGAGTTTACGTGCTGGAGAGACGAGTTTACGTGTTGGCTTGATTCAATCGATGGATGAATCAGATATGATTGTTTTCGCGCCAGAGTCGCCCAAGCACACTATTACCGTGTTTACTGATATTGATTGCGGTTATTGTCGCAAAATGCACCGCGAAATGCAGGCCTATAACGATGCTGGTATTGCTGTTCGTTATGCTGCTTTCCCTCGTAGTGGGCCTGATACGCCTTCTTATTTCAAGGCTGTTTCAGTCTGGTGTGGTGAAGATAAAAAAGCACTTATGACACAGGCAAAAAACGGTGATAAATTTGCACAAACTAAGTGCGAGAGCCCTATTGATGCACACATGGAAGTTGCTTCAAAGATTGGTATTAGTGGTACACCAACCATCATCCTTGAAGACGGTACTTTGATGCCCGGTTATGTGCCAGCAAAACGTTTGTTGCAAGCTTTAGAACAAAACCAGTCTTAGGAGCCTCTGATTAATTCATGAAACACGATCTTGCGCCTGAAATATACCAGCTCTGCGTTACGAATCTTGCCAATAGTCCCGCTATTGGCTGCGATTCGTGCCTTGATCTGGAATATTTCAGTCGGCAATTTCATTGTTCCAGAATTAATCAGAGGCTCCTTAAAAGAATGGCACTGACTTAAGAGCTTATCTGTCATTCCGGCGGGCTTTTGGCCGGAATCTAGATTTATC
>CAYUKF010000245.1:0-2422 GCA_964445215.1 uncultured Thiotrichales bacterium | reverse complement strand
CACGCCGACCTAAAGACAGCGAATTAAGATCGGTATAAACACGCTGCACACTAGCAACAAACAGGAAAAAACCAACCGATATAGCGACAATTAGGCTGTATTTGTCACTCCACTGGACATCATACAACTGCGCAACACCGACCAGCGCCAGACCAACCAGAAATGCATCGCCAATACGTGACACAAACCCAAGCCGTGATGAATACGCTGTTTTAAAACCAGAAGAACTAACCACTTTGCTCCAATACCCCTTATGCATATTGCCTTTAGACGTCCTATTATAACCGAGAGATTCATCAAATCTTTAGCTCTTGCTACACAACACAATCTAAATTCGTTCAGCTCACAGCTATCTTGAGCCTTATACCCTCAATCACACAAATTATTAAGCAAATATTAAAGGTAAAATTTGAACTATATGAGCTTGGCTGGCAGTCTAGTTTTGAGAACTAAATACCTACTTTGCAAAGCAAGCCCTAGTATCCAATGTATAAATACAGTAGTGTTCGTTTTTGCTATAAACTACCCGTCATTCGGTAACGCCGATAAACTTGACAATAATGGTGCGAGAAATCACTAACCACCAAGGCATAAAGAAACAACTTTTTGAAAAATAAGTATTATTTTATTTTGGAACAATATTTGCTTAAGGACTTGGCAGAACATGAGGGACTAAAACTGATGCGAGACAAACGATTAATTAAACAAGTGCTAGTTGGCTGCATAGTCGCCATGTTGGCTCTATTGGCCACAGCATGCGGTGGTGGCGGTGGCGGTGGCGGCAACGCTAATACACCACCAGTGTCATCGAGCAATAACTGGGATGAATTCAACTGGGATGAAGGCAGCTGGCAATAAAGCCAAACCCATCATTACTGTTAAGCAATTTTTAGCTAAGTTTCCAAAGGAGAATTGAACAATGAATAAACTATTTATTATTGGTGCCACATTCCTTACATCAAGCCTTATATGTAGCTCAGTGTTTGCTGGCCCACTTGCGGTGCCCAATAGCTTTACTGCCGGAACCCCCGCTGTCGCTGCTGAAGTGAATGCAAACTTCGCTGAAACTGAAGCACAGGTCACCGACAACGCAAACGACATTGATGCTAACACAACCGCCATTGGTACTAACACAACCAACATCGGTGCTAACACAACCGCCATCTCAGGCTTGCAAAGCTCAACCTGCCCATCTGACATGACGCTAGTCGGCAATTTCTGTATTGATACCTATGAGGCCTCATTACATGATGCGGCCACCGGCGGTGCTCAGATTCCTGCCAGCACGTGCGATATTACGGGCTCAAACTGCATGATGGGTGCTGCTACCTCTATCTTTGCACAGAGCTCTGCTACAACAATACCTAACGCAGCGACCTGGTTTCAAGCACTGCAAGCATGCGCTAATGTAGGCAAACGACTGCCTACTAATGCTGAATGGACAACTGCCGCTGCCGGGTCTAATGCACTGATGGCGTTAGCGACAGGTGGTGGCGGCACTTCTGACTGTCAGATTGCTGGCGCCGCACTCGCCGACTTTCGTGTGCCTACCGCAACTAATAACTGTACTTCCGCTTACGGTGTCGTCGATATGATCGGTAACGCAGGTGAGTGGACCGCTGACTGGGTTCAAGGTGCCGATACAGCATCTGGCGCCTCAAATAGCCAGGACGGCAACCATAGCGCCACATTTGGTGACGACGCCATTGATGACGTTGTCATCGCTGCCAATAACACAGGTGGTGGACTATTCCCTGCGGCAATTTTTCGCGGCGGCCAGGCTAATGAAGGTACCGGTGCCGGTGAGTTTGCGATAGGCTTCAACGCGCCGCCAACATTTGCAGGTGATAATGGTGTTACCCAAGGTCTCGGCTTCCGTTGCGCAGCTAATCTTTAGAGAAGCTTGCTGAATATATCGTCAAAGAGAGCGCAGCGAAAACCGCTCCGCACCCCAGGGAGCCAAAACCGAGCCTTGGGGTGTGAGGAGTAACGACAGTACTCTCGGTACTTTCACTAGCGGTAATAACAACAAATATGGTGTTGTCTATCCACCGCGCTAAATTATTCTATTGTACCGCCAATTCAGACTCTTTTATTATGCATCCTAAAACGATTTTACAGTTATGTTGCCTAGTGGTTCCGCTTGCTATCACCGCTTGTGGAGGTGGAGGTGGTAATGCCAGTTCCGGCGCTGGCAATAATACTGCCCCTGTTGCTAATAATGACAGCTACTCTACTATAGATCAGGGTGGCTCAATCACTATTACCGCAAGCGCTGGCGTACTAAACAACGACTCAGATGCTAACAATGATCCGTTAACCGCTTTACTCATCTCAAACCCAAATAACGGCACGTTAATACTGAACCCTAATGGTTCTTTCGTCTATACCCACGATGGCAGCACAAATGCCTCAGACACGT
>CAYUKF010000244.1:0-2430 GCA_964445215.1 uncultured Thiotrichales bacterium | reverse complement strand
GAGGAAATGCGGCAGCCTTCCTGAGGAAGCACTCTTGGGGTGCGAAGATTTGCAACGCAGAAGCTGGATATTTCAGGCATAAGAGTCGAGTTCATGAATAGATCAGAGGCTCCCTACCCTACTTGCTCTGCGAGTTGACCGAATCGGCGTTGACGGCCAGCAAACCATTGCAATGCAAGGTCATAAGCCTGGCCATCAAAATCCGGCCATAAGGTATCGGTAAAATATAACTCGGTATAGGCTAGATGCCATAGCAAAAAATTACTGATACGTTGTTCGCCACCGGTACGAATAAACAAATCAGGTGGGGCAATATCGCCCAGCACCAAGAACTGAGCAAGGCGGTCACTATCAATATCTTTGGCTCTCATCAAGCCACTCTCAACCTGTTTTGCAAGTTGACGAACCGCCTCGATAATTTCCCAATGACCACCATAGTTAGCCGCAATATTAACTAATAAGCCAGCGTTATCCTGGGTAAGCTGTTCTATCTCGGCAATCTGTTTTTGCAGTTGCTTCGAGAATGCGGATATATCACCAATAAAGCGCAGGCGGACACGGTTCTCATGCAGTTTTTTACCTTCAGATTTGATTGCCTCGAGAAATAACTTCATAAGCAGGCCGACCTCATCTTGAGGACGACGCCAGTTTTCACTACTGAAAGCAAATAAGGTAAGTGTATTGATTTGTTGGCGTGCGCTGTGTTCAATTACTGCACGTACAGATGCAATGCCCGAACGATGCCCCATAACACGTGCCTTACCACGCTGCTGAGCCCAACGACCATTGCCATCCATGATAATGGCAACATGATGTGGCAACATAGTGCTGCCCGTAGAATCACTGTGTTGATCCATAGTTAGTACCATACCTACTATAGAGACGGAAATTTTAATCTGGGTCAGGCTAGAGAAAATAGATAGAAAGGTGCAAATTAGACTTCGAGTAAGTCCGCCTCTTTTTCTTCTGTTATTTTTTCAACTTGCGCAACAAATTTATCGGTGATTTTTTGAATATCGTCTTCTGCTCTACGTTCTTCGTCCTCGGTAATTTCTTTTTCTTTTAATAACTCTTTAAAATCACCGTTAGCATCACGACGAATATTACGCAAGGAAATGCGTGCATTCTCTGCTTCTGCCTTAACAATCTTGACCATGTCGCGGCGACGCTCTTCTGTCAGTGGTGGCAATGCTATACGAATAACACTACCTGATGTCGATGGATTCAAACCAAGACCTGACGCCATGATTGCTTTTTCAATAATAGGCACCAAATCCTTTTCCCATGGTGTAACGTTCAACATACGTGCATCAGCCACCGAAACTGTTGCTGCCTGACTTAAGGGTACGTTTGAGCCATAATAAGGAACCATAACCTGATCAAGCAAGCTGGGATTAGCGCGGCCAGTACGCAATTTAACCAAGGTATCGCGAAACGCTTCTATGCTCTTTTCCATACGTTGCGATGCATCTTGTTTTATCTCCTCGATCATAACTTCACCCTAACCACTCTTAACATACCAATGTACCTTTATCTGCACCACAAATAATTTGCATTAGAGCGCCAGGATCATTGATATCAAAAATACGTAATGGCATACCATAGTCACGACACAGAACAATTGCTGTTGTGTCCATTACATCTAACTTTTGTTCGATAATCTGATCATAACTTAGACGATCATAGCGTGTTGCCGTTTTGTCTTTCATTGGGTCTGCGCTGTAGACGCCATCAACCTTAGTTGCTTTTAACACCAGCTCGGCACCAATTTCGACACTACGCAAACTTGCTGCGGAATCTGTGGTGAAAAATGGATTGCCCGTACCCGCCGCAAAAATTACAACGCGACCTTTTTCAAGATGGCGCACTGCACGACGGCGAATATATTGTTCACACACTTCATTAATCTGCAAAGCAGACATGACACGCGTCTTGGTGTCTAAGCGCTCTAGCGCATCCTGCATTGCCAAAGCGTTAATAACGGTTGCCAACATACCCATGTGGTCAGCCGAGACACGCTCCATCCCTGCCGCAGCAAGACCGGCGCCACGAAAGATGTTGCCACCGCCGATAACCAGACCCACTTCAACGCCAGCACGAACAACCTCGGCAACCTCTTCAGCAAGACGCTTTATTATCTCTGGCTTAATCCCATAGTCTTCGTCTCCCATCAGCGCTTCGCCACTCAGCTTGAGGACGATACGCTTATAAGATGGTGAACTATGGGGCTTGCTCATTAACTTGCTCCTAGGACCTGTTAGCTCTATAAACATGACAGCGACGACGGCCATTTTTTCGCAGGACAAGGCGCAGTGAGCGCAGTGTACTTGTGGTACACAAGCGAGCTGCAACGCAGGGCTGCGGGAAAATGGTCTCGTCCCTTCGGGTTGCGCCCCAAATCGGGTCAGGCGGCGTTACTCGTCGTTCATT
>CAYUKF010000243.1:0-2446 GCA_964445215.1 uncultured Thiotrichales bacterium | reverse complement strand
CATAGCAGCAAAAACATGACCCAAAACATCGTCATCGTTGAATCACCAGCAAAATCCAAAACACTGAAAAAATATCTGGGCAAGGATTTTGAAATCTTTGCCTCTTATGGCCATGTACGCGACCTCAAGCCAAAAGAAGGCGCGGTTGACCCGAATAATGACTTTAAAATGACCTATCAGGTCATTGATCGCAACAAAAAACACTTCGACGCCATCGTTAAGGCCGTCAAGAAAGCCGATGCTTTATACCTCGCCACTGATCCGGATCGCGAAGGTGAAGCCATTGCCTGGCATGTCTATGAAATGCTCAACGATAAAAAACTGCTAAAAGGCAAAGCCGTTCATCGCGTTTCCTTCAACCAAATCACAAAAAAAGCGGTTACTGACGCAATACAAAATCCACGTGAACTCTCCATCGACATGGTCAATGCGCAACAGGCGCGACGTGCGCTCGATTATTTGGTCGGTTTTAATTTGTCACCTTTGTTATGGAAAAAAATCCGCGCTGGGCTTTCTGCTGGTCGCGTACAAAGTCCCGCTCTACGGATGATCGTCGAACGTGAAGAAGCCATCGAAGCCTTCGTGCCACAAGAATACTGGACTATCGAAGCCGATCTCAACAAAAGTAAAACCAATTTTGTCGCCAAATTGACCGAATACAAAGGCGACAAAATCAAACAGTTTTCTGTTAATAACACCGACGATGCAAACTCTGCGCGTCAAGCGTTATTAGATGCTACTGGCGACGCTGCCAGCAAAACACTAACCGTTGTTAAAATAGAAAAGAAACAACGTAAACGTAATCCGCAACCACCGTTCACCACATCAACCATACAACAGGAAGCCTCGCGCAAACTCGGTTTCTCTGCGCAACGTACTATGCGCACTGCGCAGCAACTTTACGAAGGCGTTGACATTGGTGCTGGCGATGGCCCAATCGGCCTGATCAGCTACATGCGTACCGATTCAGTCAACCTAGCGGCCGAAGCGATCGAAGAAATTCGTGAATTGATTACAAAACGCTATGGCGCCAGTGAAATACCTAAAACGCCGAATAGTTTTAAGACGAAAGCCAAGAATGCTCAAGAAGCGCATGAAGCCATTCGTCCAACTAGCGCTAATTACGTGCCAGGCGAAATCAAAACACACTTAACCAGCGATCAGTTCAAACTCTACCAATTAATATGGAAACGTACCATTGCTTGCCAGATGATTCATGCCACCTTGGACATGGTTGGCGTTAACCTACAAGCTGGCGATGTGGGCATCTTTCGTGCTAGCGGTTCAACCGTACGACAACCCGGCTTCATGGCGGTTTATCAGGAAGGACAAGACGATCAGCCGAGTGATAAGGGGGGCAACAAAGACGAACGCATACTGCCGCCGATGGAGCAAGGTGACACCATTTCACTGAAAACCATTCGCAGCGAACAACACTTTACCGAGCCACCGCCACGTTTCTCTGAAGCCAGCCTGGTCAAAACATTGGAAGAATACGGCATCGGTCGGCCATCGACCTATGCCTCTATTATGTCAACCTTGGTCTCGCGTGAATATGTCGAATTGGAAAAACGCCGTTTTACGCCGACCGATGTCGGCCGTGTCGTCAATAGGTTTTTGACCAATTATTTTGCACAATATGTGGATTATGAATTTACGGCTAAGCTTGAAGACCAGCTCGATGCCGTATCACGTGGTGAACTACAATGGCTGCCTGTTCTGCAACAGTTTTGGTCGCCGTTCAAAGAGCGTATTAACGACACCAGCGCCAATGTACAGCGTAAAGATGTCACGCAAGAAGCGATGGATGAAAAATGTCCGAAGTGTGAAAGCCAGTTATCGATTCGCCTTGGTCGGCGCGGTCGCTTTATTGGTTGCACCAACTACCCTGAGTGTGATTACACACGTGACATGGATGGCAATAGCAAAGATGAGCCGGAAGTCATTGAAGGTCGACAATGCCCTGAGTGCGAATCAAATCTGATTATCCGTAGCGGGCGCTACGGCAAATTTATTGGTTGCAGCAGCTACCCTGACTGCAAACATATGGAGCCATTAGAAAAACCCGCAGACACTGAAGTTGAATGTCCAAAATGCAAGCAGGGAACAATACTACAACGCAAATCACGTCGCGGTAAAATATTTTATTCTTGCGCACGTTACCCCGACTGCGATTACGCTCTATGGAACGAACCAGTTAAAGAAAGCTGCCCCGAATGTCAGTGGCCCATTCTCACTATCAAGGTGACAAAACGCTCTGGCAAACAAAAACTTTGCCCGCAAGACACTTGCGACTTTATCCAGTCAATGGATGAGACGGAAGAAACTAGCGAAGAGTAAACCAGCGCAATGTCCAGAGGCTTGATTCGGGACATCGCACCAGCAATAAAGCACTAGGAGCCTGTCGGACTTAGGATGAATCTACTGCGAAAAAGCCCTTTTGGCC
>CAYUKF010000242.1:0-2447 GCA_964445215.1 uncultured Thiotrichales bacterium | reverse complement strand
ACTTCGCCACATTGTACATCCTTGGCATCGGCCAGCGTTTGTTCAACTAATTGTTCTGCATCTGCGTTTCGCCCACTGAACACCAATTCACTGACAGAACCTTGCAATAGACTCTCCCAAAAAGCACGGCGCGCCTGAGGTAGCGTTATTTTTTTTCTTAGCTTATGACGAAACTTAGCAATTAACTTTGCCAAATGACCATAGCGTGAGGGAATCAGCGTTTCTAAGCGTGCGCGTAGCAAACGTGCCAAAATTGGCGAGCGTGCACCACTAGACACTGCGATCACAACCGGATCACGATCAATAATACTGGGTAAAATTACGCTGCATAAATCAGGCGCATCAACGACATTAACAAGTATGGCAAGTGTATGAGCTTGCTCTGCGACATGTCGATTAAGCTCAGCATTATCAGTCGCTGCTATAATCAATCGATAGTCGGCATCAATATCAGTGTCTCGGTATTCACGTGCAATATAATCTAGCGCCGTATCATCAACTAAGGCTTGTAAATTAGTCGATAAATGCGGGGAAATTACCGTAATTTTAGCGCCGGCACGCAATAAAGCCCCTGCTTTACGTGCAGCAACAGTACCGCCACCGACAATCAAACAAGGTGCATCAATTAGCTTGGTGAATAAAGGAAAATAATCCATACGCTTTTAAAATTCTTGCAGTTAAAACACTCTAGCAGGTTGTTGAACAAGTCTCATGTGGCACGATACGGCGTTAAAATCCAGCTTAAAATGCTCATTTACTTATGTAAACTGCGCTTTTGCGCCGGATTTTTCCTTGTCTCGCACTCACCTGAGACTCGTTCAACAACCTGCTAGGAACCTGTCGGACTTAGGATGAACCTTTCTCAAGGCGCTGCTGGCCACGCATATAAGGTTGTAGTACTGCCGGAATATTGATACTGCCATCTTCATTTTGGTGGTTTTCCATAATAGCCAACAAGGTACGGCCCACCGCCAGACCAGAACCATTAACGGTATGCACCAGCTCAGGCTTGCCGGTATCAGTATTGCGCCAGCGCGCTTTTAAACGTCGCGCCTGGAAGGATTCACAATTACTGCATGATGAGATTTCACGATAGGTATTTTGCGCCGGCAACCACACTTCAAGGTCGTAAGTCTTTGCTGCTGAAAAACCGGTATCACCACCGCAAAGCACCATGACACGATAAGGCAACTCTAAATTTTTCAGTATAGTCTCGGCATGACCCGTCAATTCATCTAGTGCTTCATAAGACTGCTCAGGCTTAACGATCTGCACCATTTCTACTTTCTCAAACTGATGTTGGCGTATCAAACCACGAGTATCTTTGCCATATGATCCCGCTTCACTGCGAAAACAGGGGGTGTGTGCAACCAGTCGTTGCGGTAAATTTTCTGCATCAAGGATTTGATCTCGCACGAGATTGGTGACCGGCACTTCTGCGGTAGGAATCAAATAATAGCCAGACTCGCCAGCAATTTTAAATGAATCTTCTGCAAACTTTGGTAGCTGTCCGGTGCCCTGCAAACTCTCGCTATTGACCAGATACGGCACATAGACTTCGGTATAGCCATGTTGGTCAATATGCGTATCAAGCATGTATTGAATCAATGCTCGCTGCAAGCGTGCCAAACCACCGCGCAAGCTACTAAAGCGACTACCCGCAATCGCCGCAGCACGTTCAAAGTCCAGTTGGCCCAGCGCCTCGCCCAATTCAACATGATCTTTAACTGTAAAAGCAAATTCGCCTGGCGCACCAACACGGCGAAGCTCGACATTATCTTCTTCGCTCTTGCCATTGGGCACACTGTCATGCAATAAATTTGGCGTGTCTAATAATAAGCTATCAAGCTCTGACTGAATGCCATCGAGGTGACTGGAAATAGTTTTTAATTTATCACCAAGACCGGCAATCTCGTCCTTGAGTGGTTGAATGTCTTCACCAGCAGCTTTCGCCTGACCAATGGCTTTAGAGCGCTGATTACGCTCTGCTTGCAAGGTTTGTGTCTCAACCTGAGCTTGTTTTCTACCTTTTTCAAGATCGCGAATTCTATCGACATCAAGTGTAAAACCACGTTTTTGCAAACGCTTAGCAACGGCGTCAATATCATCACGTATTAAACGGATATCTAACATATTAAAATTTCCAAATAGTTTTTAATTTTTTATAGATTAGCGTACTGGTGCTCTATTAATGTGATAATTACGAATTCAGCGTTGCTGTGGGGTTTCGCAGCAAGGCGCAGTGCGAAGGCAAGGGTTGTGCCCTTGTCGAGCACTGCAACGCAGCGGCGAAACCCCACAGCAACGCCCTTCGGGTTAGCGTGTCAATACCCACGGACTGCGTTACGCCTCTTGATAAGGGAGCCACCCTTATCTGCGAGACGCGCCTTGCCGTGGGCATTGACAAGCTAACTGAACTCGCAATTATCACATTAATAGAACACTAG
>CAYUKF010000241.1:0-2453 GCA_964445215.1 uncultured Thiotrichales bacterium | reverse complement strand
TTGACTATGTCTTTCAAGATCGTCTCTCCTGCTGCGCGCCAGATAAAAGATAACTGTTTTTAGGGTTCATTGTCATAGCTATTACTCAAGATCAATATCGAGGCCGAGCGAACGAATTTCTTTCACCAGCACATTAAAAGACTCGGGCATAGCTGCTTCGATTTTATGATTACCATCAACGATATTTTTATACATTTTGGTACGACCGTCGACATCATCAGATTTAACCGTCAGCATTTCTTGCAAGGTGTAAGCAGCGCCATAAGCTTCGAGTGCCCAGACCTCCATTTCACCAAAGCGCTGACCACCGAACTGTGCCTTTCCACCCAACGGCTGCTGGGTAACAAGGCTGTATGGCCCAGTTGAGCGAGCATGCATCTTGTCATCAACCAGATGGTTCAGTTTAAGCATATACATATAACCGACAGTCACCTGACGATCTATCTGGTCACCCGTTCGACCATCAAACAGCACAGTCTGGCCAGAAGCTGGCAAATCAGCTAGCGCTAACATTTCGCGTACGTCATCTTCGCTGGCACCATCAAATACAGGCGTTGCCATGGGCACACCACCACGCAGATTCATGGCAAGACTCATAATTTCTTTATCAGTAAACTTGTCTAATCCATGCTTACGTTCATCACGATCATAGATTTTACCGAGAAATTTACGCGTCTCAGCAATGCTTGCTTGCGCTTCTAACATACGCCCAATCTTGCGGCCCAAACCCTTCGCTGCCCAACCCAAGTGTGTTTCCAACACCTGACCGACATTCATACGTGATGGCACGCCCAATGGGTTCAAACAAACATCCACTGCTTCACCAGCTGCGGTATGCGGCATATCTTCAACCGGCACAATCATGGAGATAACACCTTTGTTACCATGACGCCCTGCCATCTTGTCGCCAGGCTGGATACGGCGTTTCACAGCAAGGTAAACCTTAACCATTTTTAACACGCCAGGAGCCAGGTCATCGCCCGCCATGAGCTTGCCACGCTATTCTTCAAACTTGTCATCAAGCGCTTTGCGCTGCACTTTTAGCTGCTGGCTAAGTTGTTCAAGCTGGGTATTCGCCGCATCGTTCTGAAGACGAACATCAAACCATTTATCGCGTGGCAATTCTTCGAGATAGCTTGCTGTAATTTTTGTCCCGGATTTAAGGCTCGGACCACCTTCAGCGACCTTGCCAAGCAATAATTTCTCGACACGCGCATAGGTATCACCTTCAACAATACGGTATTGATCTTGTAGATCTTTACGAATGCTATCGAGCTGCTCTTCTTCAATCTGCAAGGCACGCTTGTCCTTGTCTACGCCATCACGGGTAAACACTTGCACATCGATGACCGTGCCGTTCATACCAGAAGGCACACGCAATGAGGTATCTTTTACGTCAGAGGCTTTTTCACCAAAAATCGCACGCAGTAGTTTTTCTTCTGGCGTCAGTGGTGCCTCACTCTTCGGCGTCACATTACCCACCAGAATATCGCCAGGCTGAACTTCAGCACCGATATAGACAACACCCGACTCATCCAACTTGGCTAAAGCAGCCTCACCAACATTAGGAATGTCAGGGGTGATTTCCTCTGGCCCTAATTTAGTATCACGTGATACACAGGTGAGCTCTTCGATATGAATCGTAGTGAAACGATCTTCTTTCACCACACGTTCAGAGATAAGAATCGAATCCTCAAAGTTATAACCGTTCCACGGCATAAATGCGATAAGCATGTTTTGACCCAGAGCCAATTCACCCATATCTGCAGAGGAACCATCAGCCAGCACATCACCTTGGTCAATCATATCGCCAATTCTCACTAGCGGACGTTGATTGATACAAGTGTTCTGGTTAGAACGGGTGTATTTAGTCAGATTATAAATATCAACACCAGGCTCGCCTGCGCGTGCATCTTCATCATTAACACAAACAACAATGCGGCTAGCATCAACAGAATCGACAACACCACCACGCAGCGCTATAACCGACGTGCCAGAATCGATAGCAACCACACGCTCCATGCCGGTGCCCACTAATGGTTTTTCCGCACGCAAGGTTGGTACAGCCTGGCGTTGCATGTTCGACCCCATCAAGGCACGGTTAGCATCATCGTGCTCAAGGAATGGCACTAGCGATGCCGCAACCGAAACGATCTGTCTTGGTGACACATCCATATATTGGATTCGATCAACTGGTGATAATGAAAATTCATTCTCATAGCGACAAGAAACTAATTCGGCCGTAAACCGTCCTTTGTCATCAAGCTCGGCATTGGCCTGAGCAATCACAAAACGGCCTTCTTCGATTGCTGAAAGATAGTCAACTTCAGTTGTCGCTTTACCATTTTTTACACGGCGATAGGGTGTTTCTAGGAAGCCATACTTATTGGTCCGCGCATAAACAGCCAAAGAGTTAATCAAGCCAATGTTTGGCCCTTCAGGCGTTTCAATCG
>CAYUKF010000240.1:0-2461 GCA_964445215.1 uncultured Thiotrichales bacterium | reverse complement strand
CCCTTTTTCATTGGCAAGACTGTAACCTAACTCCTACTGCAAACATGTTTCAAATTGGCCCTTACACACTACGCAACAACGTCGTACTCGCGCCCATGGCTGGCGTGACCGACCGACCGTTTCGCCAACTATGCAAGAGTCTCGGTGCTGGCATGGCGGTGTCCGAGATGGTGTCATCAAACTCACTGTTATGGGGTAGCGAAAAAACCAAACGTCGCGCTAATCACGACGGTGAAGTTGAACCATGCTCAGTGCAAATCGCTGGCACTGACCCAAAATTAATGGCTGAAGCCGCCAAACATAATGTCGATAATGGCGCACAGATCATCGACATTAATATGGGCTGTCCGGCAAAAAAAGTCTGTAACGTCATGGCTGGGTCGGCGCTACTGCAACATGAAGATAAGGTCGAAGCCATTTTAAAAGCCGTTGTACGTGCCGTCGACGTGCCGGTCACATTAAAAATTCGTACTGGCTGGGATACCGATCACCGTAATGGCGTCCGTATTGCCCGCATTGCCGAAGACTGTGGTATACAAGCGCTGGCTATTCATGGCCGCACGCGTGCTTGTGCGTATAAGGGCAATGCAGAATATGACACCATCGCTGCGATCAAAAGTTCAATCAATATTCCGGTTATTGCCAACGGTGATATCACCACACCACAAAAAGCACGCGAGGTGCTTGACTACACAAAAGCCGACGCGGTCATGATAGGCCGTGCCGCACAAGGTCGTCCTTGGTTGTTAGGAATTATCGATCACTATTTGCAACACAATGAATTATTGGATGACCCACCTGTACATAAAATCCGTGATATTATGATCGCGCATCTCGAAAACCTATATGCCTTTTATGGCGAGTACAGCGGGGTGCGTATCGCGCGTAAACATATCTCTTGGTACAGTAAGGGGCAGCGAGATGGTGCTGCTTTTCGGCATGCAATGAACCATGTTGAAAGCACTAACGCACAGCTCGCTATGGCGCGATCGTTCTTTGATCAACTAGAAAATAAAATAGGTCAAGCTGCGTGAGCGCATTATCTGAAAACGTAATAGAAATAAACGAATTTAGCCATAAAGAAACACCGTTACCTTTAAATGGCCACGTCAGGACTGCTGTAGAACACTATTTCAACGATCTCGACGGTCACATGCCTGAAGACCTTTACCGTATTGTACTGAGCGAAGTAGAGCGCCCGCTATTTGAAATTGTATTACAACAGTGTGGTGGCAATCTTAGCCAGGCCTCGCGCCTACTAGGCATAAATCGCGCCACACTACGCAAAAAACTGTGCCACTACGGCGTCCCACACTAAGGAACCTCTGATGTGTCATGGAACACGATCTTGCGCCTAAAATCTTCCAGCTCTTCGTTGCTAATCTTGCCAATAGCCCCACTATTGACTGCGATTCGCGCCTCGATCTGAAAAATTTTAGACACAATCTCACTACCCCAGACACATCAGAGGCTCCTAAGCATATTTTTACCCTTTTTGAGTTAAGCCTTTAATAACCATGCGTATTCGTCGTGCTTTAATCAGTGTTTCTGACAAACGTGGCATCATTGAGTTTGCTCGTGAGTTAAGCCAGCGAGGCATCAGCATCTTATCCACTGGTGGTACTGCCAAGTTACTTGAAAAAAATGACATCGATGTTACGCAAGTATCGCAGCATACTGGCTTGCCAGAGATCATGGGCGGCCGCGTCAAGACACTGCACCCTAAAATCCACGGCGGCATTCTGGGTCGTCGTGGCATCGACGATGCCATCGCAAAAGAGCAGGGTATTGATTACATCGATTTAGTGTGCGTCAACCTCTATCCCTTTGCTGCAACCATTGCCAAAGAAGGTTGCTCGTTTGATGACGCCATTGAAAATATCGACATCGGCGGCCCTGCCATGGTACGCGCGGCAGCGAAAAATCATGCATCAGCGACCATCGTCACCGACCCCGATGATTACGCTGCACTGATCGATGAATTAAAAAACAATAGTGGCAACATTAGCGATGCCAAACGTTTACAACTGGCACAAAAAGCCTTTGCCCATACCGCCAACTACGATGGTGCTATATCAAACTATTTGGGTAGCCTCAATCACAAACAAGCAGACCCTTTTCCGACCAGCTACAGCGTGCAATTTAAAAAAGCGCAGTCACTGCGTTATGGCGAAAACCCGCATCAACGCGCTGCGTTTTACCAAGACCTTGTCAGCGCAACTGGTAACATTGCCAATGCCACACAAATACAAGGCAAAGCCTTATCATTCAATAATATTGCCGATGCCGACGCTGCGCTAGAATGTATTAAAGCCATGCACAGCTCCCCCGCATGTGTCATTGTTAAGCATGCTAACCCCTGCGGCGTTGCTCATAGCGACGACCTGCTCAGCGCCTACCAGCGCGCCTTTAGCTGTGACCCCACCTCTGCCTTTGGCGGCATTATCGCCTTTAACCAAAC
>CAYUKF010000239.1:0-2467 GCA_964445215.1 uncultured Thiotrichales bacterium | reverse complement strand
TCCATGCGCGCGCGGGCGGCGAACACGGAGGGCAATGCTGCCAATAAATTTTCTTTGTCTATATTGTCAGGTTCAATAGCCGGTGGTAGCTGCGCTAACGCCGGCATGGCGGCTTGAGATTGCCCGGCTAGTGCTGCCAAGGCTTGCTTTTCAGTGATTTGATTAGCCGCCGTGCTGGTACGCTGAAAGCGCGCCTCGGCGGCGGCCAGACGAGCCAGATCAAGCTCGATCTGGCCAAGATCGCCCGCTTCACGGCGCCGCTGCGATAACTCGACAAAGCGCCCCATTAACTCGACGCGTGAATGGGCAATTCGCTCCAGTGCGTTCGCGGTATGAAGCGCAGATAACCTCGATAGCAGCTCATTCGCCAACTGCTGACGCGTTAGCGCCAGACCTGCAACGGCAGCCTGTACTTCAAACTGAGCAACGCTTGTACGGGCGCCACGCTTGCCGGACCAATCAAAGGTTTGACTGATTCCAACAGTCGCCGTGTCATCGATCGATCGTTCATAATCCAGCTCCAAATCGGGGTTAAACAATGGCCGTCCGGCCGCTCGCGCCTGCGCTCGGGCTGCCTCTAGCGCAGCTTGTTGAGCCTGTACTCGCGGATTTTCATAGACAATTTCACTAACCCAATTAGACAGTGCCGGAGCCGCTGTCGCGCTATAGACGATGGGCGCCGAAAACAGGCAGGCGCATAACCCTGCCGCAGAAAAATAGTGTTTCAACATGGTAAATCCCTTAATCGAAAGCTATCGGTAGCATCACCAAAAACAGGCAACACAATACACCGGCGCAGTGCCGGTCAAACAGAAAGAGGACTAGCTTCGAGGAGGGTGATCGGGGGGATCAGTAGGCAGGAAATGATAGGGTGCGTGATTAAATAACACCACTGTGTTGGCAGCCTGAACGTAAGCCATAGCCGTGCTAGACCACAACCCGGTCATATGGGAAGCAGCATGGCAGCAGTGATCACAGGGTGGATGGTCTACGTTGTCAGTCAGATTATCTTGGGCAGCCAGATTATTTTGGCTGACAGCATGCTCATGTTGCCCAGGTACATCAACATGGCTATCAAACGCCCACGCCGAGCTATACCCGAAGGTACAGATAACCAGCCAACCGAGAATCAGTGCGCGCAACATGGGCTATAGCTTAACAAAACATCCGTAAAAGTGCTTGTTCATATACCTATTCATCCGCCTGTTTATTATTCGGGGGGCATTGATAAACCTATTGGCAAGTACGGCAGTTTACTTGACGATTAGTTCAACTGATAGCCTTTATTGCAGCAGCAACTGATCGAACCCACTACCACAATCACCTACAGTGTATGCTTGGATACAGTAATATGACCTTCTTCGTTTATGTCTGTTTCAGACATGAGTACGCATAAGGTATAGCTCATCAAGCCGTCAGACTTACGCACACTTGTCCTATCACGTTTTACCCTATGTCTTGGCAGAATGCATTAAATTGGAGAATGACATGGCAAAGGCCAAAAATACCAACAATGAAGAGCCGATCGAAAAACAGCTTTGGAAATCGGCTGACAAGCTCAGAAAGAACATTGACGCTGCTGAGTATAAGCATGTGGTTTTGGGATTGATTTTTCTTAAATATATTTCCGATGCCTTTGAGGAGCTGTTCGCTAAATTAAAATCGGGTGAAGGCGAGTATGCAGGGGCAGACCCTGAAGACAAGGACGAATACAAAGCTGAAAATGTGTTTTTTGTTCCACAAGATGCACGCTGGACGTATTTACAAGCCCATGCTAAACAGCCCACCATCGGTAAAACGGTTGATGAGGCAATGGATGCCATTGAAAAAGAAAACTCCTCATTAAAAGGCGTATTGCCAAAAGTTTATGCTAGACAAAACCTTGACCCGACCGGCTTAGGTGAATTGATTGACCTGATTAGCAATATTGCCTTAGGCGATGCCAAGTCTCGCAGTGCCGATGTATTGGGGCATGTGTTTGAATACTTCCTCGGTGAATTTGCCTTGGCAGAAGGTAAAAAAGGCGGACAATTCTACACCCCCAGAAGCGTGGTGGAATTACTGGTTGAAATGCTCGAACCCTACAAAGGGCGAGTGCTTGACCCTTGCTGTGGTTCGGGTGGCATGTTTGTTCAGTCCGAAAAATTTGTGCTCGAACACCAAGGGCGAATCAACGACATTTCCATCTACGGACAAGAGAGCAACCAAACCACTTGGCGATTGGCAAAAATGAACCTTGCCATTCGTGGCATTGATAGTTCGCAGGTGAAATGGAATAACGAAGGCTCGTTTTTAAACGATGCCCACAAAGACCTAAAAGCTGATTATATCATTGCCAATCCACCGTTCAATGTCAGCGATTGGAGCGGTGATCTACTCCGCAAAGACGGACGCTGGCAATACGGCACACCGCCCACAGGCAATGCCAACTACGCATGGATACAGCACTTTATCTATCACCTTGCCC
>CAYUKF010000238.1:0-2509 GCA_964445215.1 uncultured Thiotrichales bacterium | reverse complement strand
ACCAGATACGCCGCCAACCTTCAAATACTCAAACACCAGATTCAGTCATAACTCCAAAACGTCGGGTCGGAGTCAGGATCAGGATAGCAAAGTTTTGATACATAAGGGGCTATCTAAAATTGCCGCATCGCACGTCTCTGCTAAAGTGTTCAAATTATCCATCAATTACCTGCATCAATTTGTTGCCAATCAGCTTAATACTTGCAACACTGACACCAAACTGCTTCGCCATCTCTGGCCATTTGGCAAGGCTTACCTGTGTTTGTTCAATAATTTCATGAATGCGAATTTTATCGATTTTAGCATCAATCCCCAGCTTAATGAGATGCTCTGTTTTCGGGGCCTTGCCTTCGCCCATGACCATGGTGCTTTGCTCTCCACGTGGACCAGATGAGAACGTTAAATCATAGGCAGGTGACAACGCCCACTGACCTTGTCCATCCATTAAAAAGCTAAAGTTCTTGGCGTGGTCATCGCGATTATACGCCAACACGTTAAAGACCGCCAGTTGATACATTTTTTCAACCTCGCGCACATCACGCGTTAACATGCCTGTAAGGGCTATTAAATCTTCATAATCCAATGATGGTGTGCGGAAGTCTGAATGTAGCAATCCGCAAGCCGTATGCATGTGATAGCGTTTATTGCCATCCCGATCAAAACGCTTAATGGCGAAATATCCAGCGCCTTTTTCTGCGGAGAATAAGTGAACATCTGGCATGTTAATGCCTGCCTCCACGGCCATCAGTGCATAAACATATTCTATCGCACCAGCATCCAGACCGTCCTGGCTATTGGCAAATTTAACCATCCATGGCGTATATTCATCAGGCAAATCATTTACCCCATGTACGATATGCGTGCGGTCTTGATTAACGCCAATAAGCGCCTTAGGACGCGCTCCTGCAGATGACCCGTTTAGGGAAAGAAGCTCTTGTAAAATATCATCAGACGTACCGTCCAATACATCTTGTGCCTGCGAAGCTAGATTATCTAAGCTGATAGTATCATGTGTGTCATCAGCGCTGTGATCAGGCTCAAAAACCAATGCACCCATGCCATGCGCGCCAATATGTGCCAAACGATCTAACGGCGTGACTTCCGATGGGATAATACCTTGTGCGCGGGCAAAACGATCAAATAGCAGGCGCCCCCAGCCATCAGGTAGGCTGTCATTAAATACCCCCGGCAAACCTTCAAATAGGTTGTGATCAAAATTATGAAGCCCAGATTGAAGTGGTAGCCGTAACGGTGATATTTCAATGCCTCGCTTAATAAACGTACTGTCATATTCAAAGTAAATGGTACGTTCACGCATTGCCAATCGTCCGACAGGGATAACGGCATCGCCAAAATTGATCCCAACTTTTATTTCTGTTGCGGATAGGTAGTTGCTCATTTGCGTGTACCTCTTTTGCGGGTGGATGTGGTGTCGGCGTCAAGGACTTCATCAATGGATGAAAACTCAGCTTCTTTCACTTCTGTAGCTTTTAAGATATTTTCCAACCCGCCAAGCACCATTTGGAGTTTTAGGAATGATTCCAGAGAAATCGTACCTTTCTGCTCAAACTTACGAAGTGTTGGCAACGGCACGCCAGAGCGATTGGCTAAACCTTCTTGGGTTAGTTCCATCTGCAATCGACGCTGTTGGGCGTTCTCAGTGAGTTTCTTTTGAACTTTGGATGGGGTTGTAAATAATACCATTATATTACTAATACCTTATTTTTGTTAACTGGTAATAGTATAGTATTAGTATCGTTAAAAATCAAGTAAGTGTTGAGATGGTGGGGCTGGCTATTTGGATACCCGATTATACCTGATTTGTCGAAGGGGCTTTTGCCCCAATACGATATCGATATTTTCAAGCGTGGCCAGAATGTTCTGGCGATCTGGTGAGTTTGGTTCTGTGGCAATCAACAATCGATTAAGGATGTGATGCAGGCGGTCTAGTTGGTGATCTGAAAGCTGTTCCAGCTCGAATATTGTGAATAATGCAATCATGGTAACTTCCTTGTCTTTTTTAGACCCAGCCATTCTAGGTCTTGTAAGATCAGGAGTTGCATCATGGGAATTACCGAACACCGCTTGGCGCAACGTATGTGGAGCAGGCTTGCCCTTGTTCGGCACTTATTTCCCTTATGCCAAAACGGATTTTCAAAAGAGCTTGATGGGGGGCTGCTAAGGCAGGGTGCGTATGATGCCAACGGCACTAATATTCACCACAGGTTATCGTTTCAAAAACTCTGCAACGATTTCTTTAAATTAGAAGAAAACCTATATTTATCAGCTAGATAACCATTTCATTCATGTGAAGTTTTTTTGTATCAAGCGGTGCATTCAACCTATTTGCACGTTGATTTTCCACCTATTGGAGATAAACCACCGGCTTCCAGCCGGTCCGCTTCAGCGAATCTCCTGATGATCTTCTCTCCTGAATTTTGAAACCCGCCTTGGGGAGTTATTGTCAAATCTGGTGTTTGAGATTTTCGGGTCATGCAGCGGCCTGATC
>CAYUKF010000237.1:0-2511 GCA_964445215.1 uncultured Thiotrichales bacterium | reverse complement strand
TCCTGCTCTGCTTCAAGGCTAGCGATAACCCCTGGCAAGGCGTCAAGTTCGCGCTGATCTTTGTAACTCAGCTTTACTTTAGCCCGTTGCTTTATTGCTACTTGTTTAGCGGTGCCGATGTTTTTAACGACGTTCTTTTGGCTTTCTTTAAGCGTCGGCTTCTCAGGGCGTTGGCGCAAATAATCGTCATAACCACCCACGTACTCGGCCACTCTACCATCGCCTTCTAGCACTAATGAGCTTGTCACAACATTGTTTAATATCGCTCTGTCATGACTAACTAAAAATAGTGTTCCTTTATATTGCAACAACAACTCTTCTAACAACTCTAGTGTTTCAATGTCTAGATCATTGGTCGGCTCATCGAGCACCAACACATTTGTAGGCTGACTAAATAAGCGTGCTAATAGCAAACGTGCACGCTCACCACCAGATAACAAGCCTGCGCGTGCGCGTGCTTGTTTGGGGTCGAATAAAAATTGTTGTAAATAACCTATAATATGCTGCGATTTTCCATCGACTTCAATAAACTCTCGACCTAGCGAGACATTGTCGATCAGGCTTTTGTTATGATCGATTTCACTGCGCTGTTGATCAAGATAGGCAATTTCAATTTTTGTACCTAGCTTGACTCGGCCAGAATCAGGCTTAATATCTCCCAACAAAAGCCGCAATAAAGTGGTTTTACCCACGCCATTCGAGCCAATTAAACCAATTTTATCACCACGCATAATCGAGACAGAAAAATCACTGACAATCGGCCGGTCGTCATAACTGAAACTGATTTTCTCCACTTCCGCAACCAGCTTGCCAGATTTTTCACCTGTATCCAGCTTCAGCGTGGCGCTAGCCTGCTTATTGCGCCGCGCACTGTAATCCTTACGTAACGCTTTTAACGCTCTGACACGACCTTCGTTACGTGTGCGACGTGCTTGCACGCCCTGACGAATCCAGCGCTCTTCCTGCGCTAGCTTCTTATCGAACAAGGCATTATGGCGCTGTTCTTCTTCATCTCTTTGCTCGCACAAGGCGAGATAATTTTTATACGTTACATCGTATTGGTGCATGTGACCCCGATCTAGTTCAACAATACGGTTGGCCAGACGTGATATAAACTCACGATCATGTGAGACAAACAATAAAGCACCCTGGCGTGAGGCAAGATAGTTTTCAAGCCACAGCACAGAGTCTAGGTCAAGATGGTTGGTTGGCTCATCAAGTAGCAAAATATCCGGTTCAGTAGCGACAACGCTAGCTAACAATGCGCGGCGCTGGCGACCACCAGACAATGCTGAAAATTCCATGTCAGGATCGAGCTGAAACTGTGATATAACTTTGTCGATACGCGCGGCCACCGTCCAGGTGTCGACTTCACTCATGGCTGCATGATGCACATGATCGTCGTCTGCAGCATGGTGGCTTTGTACTAACAAGCGCCCTGCCTCACCAAATGATAATGCAATCAGCTCGTAAACTGTTTTAGGTATCTCATTCGACGTCGCTTGACTAAGGTAACCTAGTGTCACGCCTTGATTGATTTTTCTTGATCCAGAATCAAGCGCTAGTTGCCCAGCCAATACTTTTAGTAATGTGGATTTTCCGCAACCATTGCGGCCTAACAAGGCTACGCGTTGACCTTTGCTTAATTGAAAATCGACATTATCAAGCAAAGCTGGGCCACCAAAGTCCAACACGGCATTACGCAAGCTTAATAACATCACCCTGAAAATCTCGACATGTTGAAATGAGGCCTTTGCACTCTGAGAGCCTGCCCCCCGCAAAAGCGTGGGGGCACGTTGCACGAGGCAGTGGTAAAAGAAAAATGAGATGACGTATTGTTAGCTACTTTGATTGGCACGCTCATCGAGTAGATATTTACGAAGTTTCCTTTCACTGCGCATGACGTAAATGATGTATACAATTTTCTTATCGATACGATAAAAAATGCGGCACGGATCTACAATTATTTCAAGATATTTAGAGTTATTTAGCTCTGGAGGTTTGCGGCCAGATTTTGGAGATTGTTCAAGACGTTCGGTACTAGAAAAGACTTTTTGGACTAGTTGAGTGGCAGCACTGATTTTATCTAGTGCTATATATTCTGCAATTTCATTTAGATCATATAGCGCTGGTTGCGTCCAGATTATTTGAGCCATTTACTCATTTTTACTTTTGCTTCCGCTTGTGTGTAGGTGCGATTTTCTAAAATGGCCATTTCGCCTCTCGCCAAACCTTCAAGAAGACGCATTCGATTTTGCATCAACTCATAATCATTGACATCAACAAGATATGCTGATGGTTGACCATGCTCTGTAATCAGAACAGGCTCTTTTGAATCATGTAGTTCAGCCAGGATTTTAGTTGCCTGGCGTTTTAAAGTAGTCACTAGTTCGGTTTTCATAGAGTAGCAGTATAATATCACTCTATGGTTTTGCAAAGTTCTTTCAGCCAGGGAGCCTAGACAGTATTCATTGCCAGGCGTTTATTTTGAATGAATAAGGCCAGTTCGCC
>CAYUKF010000236.1:0-2523 GCA_964445215.1 uncultured Thiotrichales bacterium | reverse complement strand
CGGCGTTCAATTTAATAGTTAGAGCAACCAAGATGCCAAGAATGGTACAACGAAAGATCCCGTCCATGATCTTCGTTCCACTTGCGAACGCAGTGTTTTTGAAATTGTCATCGTCGCCGCCCTGCCGGTGCGTGCATATATCAGAAAAGTCTCCGGCCATCATGTAGAGCAACAATAGCCCAGTGAACAAAAACCAATAGATCATGCCAGTATACATGAAACCGAGAAAGGATACAAAAATGGCTGCGTTCGTGGATAATATTTCTGGTCGAAAAAGAGCTATGAGCATCCAGTCAATCATCGCAACGTCTGGGTCATTTTTGATCAGGGGAAAGAGATATACCCCTGCCCACTGGACCAGAAAAATCACGATGAAACAGATAATGAGGATACCCCAAAAGGACAGCCAAAATGAGTTGATTTTGCTCGTCCAAGAATCAACTGCATGAGCTTTGCCAATTTTCAGTAATTCCGGCCGGTCGCTCTGCTTCCAAGCATTCAACAGCCCTGAAACGATTATCAGATACATGGGGAGAAAAATTGGTTCCCCGATGTTCCAGCCGGGGGACCAGAGCAATCCGACCTGTTTATTAATCCCTTCTGATGGACTATAGGTAACGCTATGGACCCCAAGACTAAACGCCACGAACCACAGAACACACAATGAGCCCCAAATAGAAATCGGCAGATTCAGAGAGTTTGGGCCTGCAAACATTGCTTCAGATCGCAACGCAAGATCAATGCCGCCGAACCGCTTGTTAGTATCGGCATGGACATTGGTGTCTTCTGTGGGTGCAGAGTTTGGTTTGCGGTTAGGACTGGCGCTGTCGGGTATCTGTTCTGTGGATGCCGTGGTTGTCTTTCTTTTTGACCGTCTCTCACCTGCTAACCGTTCCTTTGCAGCCCTGAGTTCTGCTTGCCAGAGACTTGTAGCCTGCGGGTCATTGCAGCCAAATATCCGTGCCAGCCAACGGATATTATCTGTATTGATACCATTGTCATTGTCCTGAAACCAAACCTGCACAGTGCGCAACTCTATACCGTCACGATTCGCATCAATAGCCGAAATTGCTGCCGCTAGAAGATCCGGGGTCCAAGGACCGTCCGGAAATCCTTGACGGTCAACCGGACGGCCTACACCCTCCGCTGCTAAGCGGGAAAAAAGCACCTTGAAATTCTCAGAAGATTTCTGCGGTGCGACAAAATATTTGCCGTTCTTTATCAATCCGTTATGTGCCGATTTTTCATTCCTTTTCGTAGCTTTGCGTATCTTATCGTGCGTTTGCAGAAATTGTAAGCACAACTGATACGAGTATTGCCTGCTGCCGATGTAGCAGACTAAAATTTAGGGGTATTTATTATGGGAACTGTTCTCAGAACATTAACGAATCCGACTGGGCCAATTGCACAGAATGCAAGAAAGACTACTCGCCAAGAGGCCAACCAACGTAGGCACGCAGAGCCTATCAAGATCATCCGTGACAAGGATACGCTTGATGTTGTCGGGTGGCTTTACAAATGGAATACAGGGGCACTCGTTCCGATGTGGAAAGACGGCAAATGCACAAATGTTATTTTTGAGTAATGTTACATTTTCGTGTGGAATGAGTATAAACAGTGGATCAGCAATACTGACTTATTTAACATAACATTGATTATGCGCATCCATTTGTTTGGGAATTGGTTAATAATCAACTGGTAGTTGCTAATCAATTTGCCACTTGCTGAACAAACCGACCGTACTCTTGACTGACTTCCTGAGCCTCGGTGAACGCCCTTGCGCGTTCTCCTTCTGTGCAGCGAAAATAGTCCTGAACATCGGAGATGTAATTTTCAAAATCTTGGCGAATCAGGTCTTCGTATTCTTTCGCGGCTGCTGGATCACTTGGAACAAAGGGTCTGGATGGTGCCAAACAGGTCTCGGCTTGCGCCAATGACCCCATAAAAACAAACCATATTATAAGACTGTAAGTAATGTTCCATGACTTCGACACGATGCTAGTACCCTTAAGTTGCTTGGAAAAATTCATCCGATTGCGTAAGGGTGGCTTATAGAGAGAGTTTCGTCATGTGACAATATTATAACTTGATGTAACCCTTATAACATTGTAATGTAGTGGTACCTGAGAAGGGTGCCACTGCTGCTAACCGAAAAGAGGCGCAGGGCGTGGCTAATGATATAAATAAAGAAGCTCCGAATGTGGTTACAGAAACTCATTTCAAAACACTCATGCACAGTGGATATCAAGCAGAAGTTGTGTGCAAGACGACTGCAACCAAGAAAGCTGCCGTCTGGTACGGCATTTGGATTATCCGCGTCGTTAACAAAGATCGGTCCTACGAAAAGCTGCTCGTTCCCGCCCGCAAGAAATTGGGCGACGACGACGAAATTGCCGTTCGCACCTTCAAGACAGCCAACGGCCTTATTTCCTTCCTTGAAAGTATGGGCTTCCCGCAAGTTAACATACCAATGGTTGAAGGGGGTCGTACACTACACCTCTTACCAGACGAACTTATGGAAAA
>CAYUKF010000235.1:1356-2534 GCA_964445215.1 uncultured Thiotrichales bacterium | reverse complement strand
GTATTCGCCAGCAATGCTCTTTAATACTGCAATAGTATTATCCAGTTTTTTTTGCAATGCAGCAGAAAGACTCATCTTTGTCTCCTTTTGCTTGTGTGTAGCTACACCAGTTGATCAGGCTGCTTTAACGGCGCTGACACGCAGATCATCATTACTGTTTTCTGCAACCGCTTGATGGCCGTCAGCCTTGAGGCTGTCACATAGTTTTTGCTGCGACTCTTGTGAGTCGACAATAAAGCTAACGTGACTGCCATTAGCAAACTCTTTTAAGGCGTTACGCGCCTTGATGTAATGCAAAGGGCAGCTGTAATCACTGATATCTACAATGGTCGTCTTACTGCTTACTTTTTTTTTACCAGTGATACGGTCAAGTCAAGCTGTGAATCGATGTTTTGGCATGCTTTGGCAGCCTTAGTGACCCAGGCATCCACTTTGCTGGCAATATCTTCGTTGAACTTCATGCTATCGAAGTCTTCACGAAATGCTTGTGTAAGTGCAGCAATAGATTTAAATTCTTTGGCAAGATCAGCACAACTTTGCGGTGCTTGGCTGAGGTTGTTCAACACAGTGTCGAGATCGTCATCGTGTTTTTGACCGGCGACAAACTGTAGCGATTGTCCCACCATAAGACCAATTTGTTCAACGCACTCGACAGCCTCTTCAGCTAGATTTTGCGCGGCAAAGGAATTACGGCAATCGCGTTCATAGGCTGTTTCAGCAAAACGTGAAGCAACGAAGTCTTGTGATGCACCGGCACACTCACCACCGCCTAATTGTAAGACCTTAAAGTCGGCTGATTCGCCATGATCGGCAAGAATATTGGGTACGTCTTGTTCGCTGATTTCAGTGAGATCAGATAACATGGCTTTGATGTCATCAACACCACGGCGATGTGCCCAAGTATAGAAACTTTCGTTCGCTGCGGATTCATCCGCATAGCTGTCTTGTAGTCGTTGAATCGCAGTATTGATGCGTGCAGAAGGAACAGACGGGCCTTTTAGAGCCAGGCTGCCGGTGCCACGGCCATCACCACCAATATACATTTGATAGTGCGGGATTAATTTGCCGTGCTTACGTTTACCTTCGCCATAAATACCAATGTCACCGGTTTCTGGTTGCGCGCAACCGTTATGGCAGCCGCTGACACGCAGGCGTAGATCATTTTTACCACCAGTCAC
>CAYUKF010000235.1:0-1256 GCA_964445215.1 uncultured Thiotrichales bacterium | reverse complement strand
GTCAGCTTGTTTTTGTGCTATCACTGCGCGTGGCGCGCCAGCGGTCATAGTGGAAGTGTTTGTCCCTGCTTGCCAATCGATAGGGTCAGTTTTATGATCGGCATAAGCAATCTTGGTGCGAGCAAACTCTTCATGATATTTTTCCATGAAACCTTCGACGCCAAAGGTGCTGACCAAAAACTTAATACGCGCCTTGGCGCGACGTTTACGGTCTGAATACTTATGGTGCATCGAAATCAGTGCTTCTATTGAGGCCAGCAAATATTTTTCTTCAAGAAATTCTTCGACGACAATCGCTTCACGTGGCTTATGACCGAGACCACCGCCAGCGAGAATTTTAAACCCGAACTTGCCATCACGATTAACCGCAACAACGCCCAGATCATGCATCATCCCTTGTGCACAATCCGTCTCACAGCCAGAAAAACTCATTTTGAATTTACGTGGCAAATGCTGGGTGAGTGGATGGCGTAAAAAGCGTTCAACCACGGTATCGAGCACCGGGTTAATATCAGTGTGCTCGTGTGAGCAAACACCGGCCAGAGGGCAGGCGGTAATGTTACGCACAGTATTACCGCAGGCTTCACGTGTTGTTAGACCGCTTTCGGCCAGACGCAGCATTGCTGCGGGCGTTTCTTTTAACGGGATATAGTGAACCTGAAAGTCTTGGCGTGTTGAGATATGAGCAAGATCGTGCTGTGATTGATTTTCGAGAATGTCAGCAACGGCTTCGAGTTGATCGGCATTGATATTGCCGCCGGGCAATTTAATGCGCAGCATATGCACGCCATCCTGACGCTGGCCATAACAGCCGTGTTGCAGGCGGGAAGCCATGAAACGCCCAGCATCCATATCGTCATTAAGGAAGGCTTTAACGCTTTCTTTATAACGATCAATTTCTGCAAAATCAACCAATGACATGTGTGCTTCCTCTGTATCTTAAATAAATTGGTGTATTAGCTACGTTAATGCATCAGTACAAACTTGACACCGACTATTAATAGAATACTCGCCAACAAGGGTCGCATGATTCTGTCTGGCACCACTGTGCCAAAATGGCTACCTATATATATTCCAGGCAGTGAGCCAACTAGCATAGCAGTTAGCAGACTGGTATCCACCGTACCCAATTGTAAATGACCCAGGCCAGCGACAGCGGTTAGCGGCACCGCATGGGCGATATCTGTTCCCACGATTCGAATCGTGGGGATGCGAGGATACAGGAACATGAGGATTGCTGCACCTAAAGCCCCTGC
>CAYUKF010000234.1:0-2548 GCA_964445215.1 uncultured Thiotrichales bacterium | reverse complement strand
CCTAGACAGTATTCATTGCCAGGCGTTTATTTTGAATGAATAAGGCCAGTTCGCCGTTGATCATGCGCCGAATGTCATCACCAATCAATTGTGCACGCCAACCATTTAAGACCAGACTATCTTGGTCGCCACGTAGCGCCTGCTCTAAAGATTTTCGTGAAGCCAATAAATTGGCATTGATCTCATGTTCTTCTGCACGCAATTGCACTAGAGCCATTAATAAATCAATCAAGGCCGCATCAACTGGCTCTGCATTCACTTGCCTATCATTCACCGGAGTTGGCATTGGATCAGATTTGGCGGCCTGCACTTCTGCTAGCAATGCGTCGTAATAGCGTTCACCACTGCGCCCCTTTAAACTGCGCACACGTGACAAGCTATCTCGATCAGTCGGTAACATGGTTGCAATGTCGATTAATGCCTCATCACGTACAATCCAGTTACGTGGTTTATTGGCACTGCGTGCTGTTTGCTCACGCCATGCCGCTAACCGTTGTGCTGCGCGCAAGCGAGTGCCTTTGAGTTTTTTAGTGGCTTTAATGCGGCGCCATGAATCTTCAAGAGGGATATTGTATTTTTCCACTCTGACTAATTTCTCAAAGTCAGCACGCAACCAATCGATACGGCCGCGCTCTGTCAAACTATCGCGTATTTTTGGATAAAGCTGTGCAAGGTAACGCACATCACCTGCGGCATAACTAAGCTGTGAATGGCTCAAGGGGCGCTTCGACCAATCAGTACGCTGCTGCCCTTTAGCGAGTTGTACACCCAGAGTTTGATTAACCAATGTGGCATAACCTGTTTGCTCAGCAAAACCTAGTAATGGCGCAGCAAGCTGTGTATCAAAAACGGGCTGGGGGATGCGTTGGCAAAGATGGTAAAAAATCTCTAAATCCTGTGTCGCCGCATGAAATACTTTGACACAGTCAGGATTGAATAATAATTCCAGTACTGGCGTAAGATTATCAATCGCCAGCACATCAACACAAGCGCTCAGTGTTTGGTTGCCAATCTGTAATAGGCAAAACTCGGGATAATAGGTGCTATCACGAACAAACTCGGTATCAACAGCAAGCCAACTATCATTACGTAGCTGCTGACACAAATCGTTCAGCGCAGCGGCATTGTCAATAAACAGGAAATCAGAGGAATGATCAGAATCAGCCATGGCGGCGCAGCATAGCGTGTTTTAACTAATGAGTGTAGCGTTCTGGCATGCTCATTCAACTTTATTCATTTTCTGCGCTCAGTAGAATGCTTTCAACACAATAACCACTTTCGTTATAGCCACCTGTAACAGTGACATTAATGGGGCGACAGCAAACTGTGCAATCTTCAATATATTGACTATCGTTATTGTCAGGGTCGATATACATCGTAATGGCTTCGCCGCAGTAGGGACATTGGCCCTGCCAATCGAGAAAACCAGCCATAATTTACCGCTTATTATTTATTAGTAAAACGCAACTACTCACATTCTGGCCCGAATAAAAACAGCCGTTCGTCATTCCGGCATAGCCTGTGCCGGACTTGATGCGGTATTGTTAGCCGGAATCCAGTGACTTAACCTACTGGATTCCGGCTAAAAGACTGCCGGAATGACGGGCACTGGGTCTGCACCAAGGTGACTCAGTAGTTACGACGCAGAAAGTCAATTATTCAGCAACGCTATTTTTTCGTGATTGCAGATAGGCATCACGAATCGTCGCGTAGGGATCAATCGAGTCGTCAGTTAAGGTTTCATAGGTATCATTATCCAGCGACAAATTATTAACGCTATCAAATACTTTAGCCGCCAGCGCATCCTGGTTGTTGAAAATGCGGTAGATGGGATCAACCGTTGCATCACCTAATAGACCGATACCATCTCTGGCACTGCTAGGGCCTAATAATGGAATAACAATATATAGCCCATGACCAAGACCATAAGTGCCCAGGGTCTGGCCAAAGTCTTCTGAGTGTTTCTTGATATTGAAATGCTTATCCGCAGGGTCAAACAAACCAACAACACCAATAGTCGTATTGATACCAAAGCGCGCCAGCTCGGTGCCTGCTTTTTTAAGTTTGAGTTGCAATAAGGCATTGATAGCGCGTATCGGTGTTAATAAATTTGAAAAGAAGTTTGAACCCGACTTTCTAACCGGTTTCGGCACAACACGCAGCCCTCTGGCAACGGGCTTAATTACATAACGGTAGGCTTTGTCGTTAAACCAGAAAATTCCGCGATTGACAGGTTCGAGCGGATCCCAGACTGTTATCTCTTCAATATTGAACTCCGCCTCTTCTGCCAGCACGGCTTCATCAGAAAAATCATCATCTGCGAATTCAGCATCATCAAATTCTGGTAACTCTGCCGTCTCATCTGCATACAATGAACATGACAGTGCAAGGCTTAACAGAACTAATGTTGCATAAACAAATCGAACAAAGAAGGTGTTTGCTAGCGTCATTTTAACTGTTCTCTTGTTTTCTGGGCGCATCATTATTTTTTGGCTGCAGAATCATAAATCCCCTGTACGCAATCAAGCATCACGATTTTATATAGTTT
>CAYUKF010000233.1:0-2558 GCA_964445215.1 uncultured Thiotrichales bacterium | reverse complement strand
AAAATCGGCATACCATAAATTGGGCTAGCCGAGTTGTTTCGTGCCGCAGGATTCACGACATCGTTAGCACCGATAACTAACGCAACATCCGTGCTTTGGAATTCGGCATTGATCTCTTCCAAATCAAATAATTTGTCATAGGGCACCCCGGCTTCAGCTAACAATACGTTCATATGCCCAGGCATACGACCGGCGACCGGGTGAATAGCAAATTTCACTTCTACGCCATTTTCCTCTAGCTGCTGTGCCAGCTCGTAAACTTTATGCTGCGCCTGCGCCATGGCCATACCATAGCCCGTAACAATAATAACTTTATTGGCATAACCCATCATAATAGCCGCATCATTCGGTTCAATTTCTTTTAACGAACCTACCACCTCTGAATCGTCATCATCCTGTGTTGCACCAAAAGCACCAAACAATACATTCGACAGTGGGCGGTTCATTGCTTTAGCCATTAGCTGTGTTAGCAAAGTCCCCGCCGCACCAACTACTGTACCGGCAACAATCATCGCTGCATTGCCCAAAGCAAAGCCTTCAAAAGCAACCGCCATACCGGTTAAGGCGTTAAATAAAGAAATAACCACGGGCATATCGGCGCCACCAATAGGCAAGGTCATCATCACACCAAATGCCAAAGCCGCCGCAAAGAAAATAACAATAATTATCGGCGCATCAGTGAATAATAAAATGAAGCCCGCAAGCACGGCAATGGCAAATACGGCAAGGTTAACGACTTGTTGTTTGGAAAACGTCATTGGACGTTCGCTGATTAAACGCTGTAATTTTGCAAAAGCAATGCAGCTACCACTGAAAGCAATGGCACCAATCAAGCCGCCAACAACAGCAAGAAAAACCAATACGCCATTGGCATCAACACCACTCAGCAACTCACCACGGAACAACTCAACCGCTGCAATAGCTGCCGCAGCACCGCCACCCAGGCCATTATAAATAGCCACCATCTGCGGCATATTGGTCATTGCAACACGCTTAGCTGAAACCCAGGCTGCACCACCACCAATAATAATTGCAATCAACATCAGCCCTATATTGTGCATACCAGGTGTAAAGAAGGTGGCGATAACAGCCAACCCCATCGCACCACCAGCCCAAAGAATGCCGTTGCGCGCCGTCTTTGGTGACGACATCTGCCGTAAGCCTAAAAGAAATAACAGTGCCGTAATGAAATATGCGGCTTGGATGACGTGTTCCACGGCTATTTCCTTTTGTTCTTGGCTTCAAACATTTCAAGCATGCGCTCGGTAGCAACATAAGCACCCGCCGCATTGCCTGCTGCCAACATAACAGCAATAAAACCGATAACCTGTTGCAAACCGGTGTCAGCGTGGCCAAGCACGATCATAGCGCCGACCAACACAATGCCATGGATAAAGTTAGAGCCCGCCATTAAGGGTGTATGCAATATCACTGGCACACGGTTAATCACTTCATAGCCAGCAAAACCAGCTAACATAACTATAAATAGTGCCGCCCAAACACCTTCTATCATGAGTTTGCTCCCAATGAATTTACGCTCATAGCCTGACGCACAGACTCGTGTTTGATTTCACCATTATGAGTAAGTACGCTTTTAGCAACCACCTCATCGTCCCAGTTGAATTCAAGCTTGCCATCTTCGTTACTGAACAAAGCAATAAAATTCAGTAAATTTTTGGCATACATTTCACTTGCATGCACTGCCAGGCTACTGGTAATAGCGACTGGGCCATGAATCAACACGCCGTCATAATTAATGGTTTCACCTGCCTCTGTCAGCTCACAGTTACCACCACTTTCAGCAGCAAGGTCAACAATCACTGCGCCAGGTTTCATGATAGATACCATGTCTTTTGAGATCAGCGTTGGTGCAGTACGACCGGGGATTTGTGCAGTGGTAATTACCACATCGGCCTGCGCGACATGCTTGTTTAACATCTCCTGCTCTTTCACTTTTTCTTCCGCGGTGAGTTCACGGGCATAGCCCCCTTCACCCTCGGCATCCAGTTCCAAAGCAAGGAACTTGGCACCTAAAGACTGCACTTGTTCTCCCGCCGCACGCCGCACATCATAGGCTTCCACCACCGCACCCAAACGACGTGCCGTGGCGATAGCCTGTAGGCCAGCAACACCAGCACCCATAATCAACACCTTGGCCGGACGAATCGTCCCTGCTGCGGTGGTCAGCATCGGGAAAAAGCGATCACTCAGCTGCGCACCCAATAACGCAGCACGATAGCCAGCAATGGTGGCCTGTGAAGAAAGCGCATCAATCGACTGCGCTCGCGAAATGCGTGGCACTAATTCCATGGCAAAGGCGGTGATTTTACGCTCACACAAAGCATTAACGCGGCCAGCATTATTATAGGCATCCATATAGCCTATAATCGCGCCACCTTCTGGTATGGCTTGAATCTCATCCAAATCAGGAGGCGATACTTTAAGCAATAAATCAGCTTGCGCTATCACATCACTGGCACTGTCAACTAACTTGGCTCCAGCCTCTTCATAAGCAAAATCAATAAAATGTGCAGCCTTACCAGCACCTTTCTCAACCA
>CAYUKF010000232.1:0-2572 GCA_964445215.1 uncultured Thiotrichales bacterium | reverse complement strand
GCTATTGCTCACTGGGACGCGCAAAAAGCACGCGCCCCTTATGTAAAGCGTTATGCGGCTATAAAATTATTCTTACCTAGCTCGTCAGTTGTGAAGTAGTTTCTTTGGTTTAGTGTTTTTATTTGTGTTTGTGTGTAAAGCCAGGCAATGTGTTTTTAAGGGGAAAGTATGGTGCAAGTGAAGATTCGGCCTGCGCAGAACGAAGACATCCCTTTCCTTGGTTGGGTAATGTTTACGGCTGCGCGTTCTCACCTCGCCGAGTCGCCTTGGGGTGTGATTTTTCATGAACCCGAAGCGCGAACCCGAATATTGTTGGAGCGTATGTCTCAAATTCCAGCTCTGCCTTGGTCCCACGTTTCGAGATTTCGGATTGCTGAGGTGGGCGGGGTGCCCGTTGCTGCCATGTGTGGGTTTGTACCCGTGGTTGAGGGTTCTCCTATTTTGGCCGAATTAGAGCTTGGCGTTGCGAAACAAGAATTCAACTATTCCGAAGAACGTTTGGCCGGAGTCCTCGATCGCCTCACGGTTGCGACGTTAGGATTTCCCGAGGATCTGCCCGATATTTGGGGGATCGAAAATGTTGCCGTTCTGCCGAAATTTCGTGGCAAAGGGATACTTGATCGCCTGTTCATGCACGTTCTTGAAGAGGGGCGGAAAAAAGGTTTTAAACGGGTGCAAACTTTGTGCCTGATTGGTAATGAGCCGGGCCAACAAGCATTTGAACGCAACGGATTCAAGGTGTTGTCCCAGAAGACAAACCCGGTGTTTAATGAGCTGTTTGGAACTCTCGGTGCTAAGTTGCTTGTTCAAGATTTATGACTGACTTGATCGCGACAGTTAACATCTGCGATGGGAATGAAATGAACGCTGGAATCGGTGATATCGGATTCAAAAAGAGAGCAGTTTCTTGTGAGTTAGTACAAAAATATTTGATCACTATAGTATTGGTTAGCGTCTTTACAGCGCTATTTTTTAGAGCTGCATTTGTTTCAATGATCGGGTAAGGTTTAGGGCTGGTTGTTGCATTTTTTGGTGGCACGCGTGTTCTGTGGCTTTGCTCAAAAGAAACGTCGCATAATGCGGTCTTAGCACTCTTTGATAAAGTTCAGGGTTTTGTTTGATATCTCAGAAAAGAGCAAGAAAGCGACACAATCGTTTTGAAGAACGGAAGTGAGTTTATATAGAAAAGACAGGTGATGTTTGTATGAAAAATCCGCTATGGTTTTCACCATAACGGTTTTTTCATGCTTATTAGTCTTCTAGGCGGCTTTATCTTCCACTGTCTCTTCAGGTGCTGAGGTGCGAATCAAGTGGTCGAATGCACTCAGTGCGGCAGTAGAGCCAGCGCCCATAGCGATAATGATTTGTTTATAAGGGACAGTGGTGACATCACCTGCGGCCATAACGCCGGGTATGGAGGTTTGGCCACGATCGTCGATGATGATTTCTCCGCGTTTACTCAGATCAATATCGCCTTCGAGAAATTCGGTATTAGGAAGCAAACCGATTTGTACGAAGATACCTGCTAGCTCAACTTTATGTGATTCATTTGTTGTGCGATCAGTATAATTAAGACCATTGACTCGCTCGTCATCACCAAGCACCTCAGTGGTTTGCGCATTCATGATGATGTCGATGTTCTTCAAAGAACGTGCTTTACGTTGCAGCACTTCGTCTGCTAACAGTTTGTCGGCAAATTCTAATACGGTGACATGCTCGACAATGCCAGCGAGGTCGATAGCAGCTTCGATACCGGAATTACCACCACCAATAACAGCAACACGTTTGCCTTTAAACAACGGCCCATCACAATGCGGACAATAGGCAACGCCTTTGCCACGATATTTTTGCTCACCGGGCACGTTCATTTCACGCCAACGTGCGCCAGTGGCCAAAATCACGGAACGACTCTTTAGTACGGCACCGCTATCGAGTGTCACTTCAAGGTATCCAGAGTTTTTGATTTTATCGGTAAGCTTACTCGCTTTTTGGCCTTTAACGAGATCGACGTCATAGTCGAGTACGTGTTGTTCAAGGTTGGCTACCAGTTTCGGGCCTTCAGTTGCTTTAACAGAAATGAAGTTTTCGATGCTCATGGTATCCATTACCTGGCCACCAAAACGATCGGCGACGATGCCAGTACGAATGCCTTTACGTGCGGCGTAAATGGCTGCCGATGCGCCGGCTGGACCACCACCGATAATTAGCACGTCGTAGGGGGCTTTATCTGAGAGTGCTGCCGCTTGTTTTTTGGCCGCGCCGCTATCGACTTTATTGAGAATATCTTCAATCGCCATACGACCCTGGCTAAAGGGTTCGCCATTGAGGTAGATGGCGGGTACGGCCATGATGTTGCGTGATTCAACCTCGTCTTGAAATAACGCGCCGTCGATCATGGTGTGTTTAATCTTTGGGTTGAGTACAGCCATTAGGTTCAATGCCTGAACGACCTCGGGACAGTTTTGGCATGACAGAGAGATATAGGTTTCAAAGGTCAACTCTGTATTCAGGCTCTTGATTTGATCTTGTATGGCTTGTTCGATTTTGGCCGGGTGACCACCGCTTTGCAGTA
>CAYUKF010000231.1:0-2603 GCA_964445215.1 uncultured Thiotrichales bacterium | reverse complement strand
TTTAGTGTCGTTTGATAGCTTTTATAGTCTATCTCCAGGCGATACAACTCGTTGTTATAGTCCAGCAATAATGAAGGAAAACTACTCACGCCAATACTACGTGAATAAGTGATCTGTTCTTGCAAATTCTTCTCTGTGCTAGCTGATACAAGATCAGCCCGAAACATCTCCACATCAAGCGCTAATTCTTCTGCCAGAACACATAATGTCCCATTGTTCGATGGGTTCATTGCTCTGAGATAGTAAGCACGCTGAATAGCCAGGATCATTGCAACGTCTGTATTCTGTTTCGCTGCGGCGATAACAGCACGGCAAGCAGGATAAGTCGAGCGCCGTGGCTGGCAATGCCGCCAAAAATCAAAATTAAATTCGGTGCCTAACTCATCTTGTATACGGCGCCAATGTGTCTGTATTGCCAACTGCGTATCTTCAGTCATGGGCTCATCGCTGTCTTGCGCTAAACCACCCAACACATAGGTAACACTAATGTTCTCAGGCATGTTTTGTAATAAATTTTGCCACACTGACTGGTAGCCCCAGCACCAACTACACATTGGGTCATGAATATACAATAGCGTTACCATTACGCGTGTGGAAATACGATTGGCGCATCATTTTCTTGCCACGGCTTGTATTTTTTCATTACGCTAAGCAACAGGTCTGATTCGACAAAGCGACTTAGCCATCTCTGCACGTTTGGGTAGAGGCGTTGTGCAAACCACGTCCTGTCGACGTGAGCAAATTGTCGGACAAAGGGTAATACCACCATATCAGCCAGGCTATTACGCTCACCAAGCAAATATTCATTGCCCACTAACTTGGCTTCTAGTTTGGCGATGATCTCTTCACCTGCAAAACGGTAACTCTCCATCGTTTGTTCTGGCAATTGCCCAGAGAATCGATCGTTATATTTATAACGATCTAAAGACCGTTTGAAATGCCCATCGACATCAGTTTCGTTAACTAACCAAGTTAAAACGCTTGCTGCGCTATCTGTCCCATAGGTGAGCCATTGCTCTGGATCATTTCTCTGCAAAGCCCATTGCATGATGTCAAAACTTTCATCTATGACACGTCCGTCTTGTAACTGCAGTACTGGCACTGTCGCTTTTGGTGAAATTTCGACCAACTGTTGTGGTTTATCGCGCAAAACTATTTCACGTAGCTCTACCTGGCATTGCGCATAAGCCAAAGCCAGACGTGCGCGCATAGCATAGGGACAACGGCGAAATGAGTAAAAAACAGGCAATGCCATAATGATCAATACTTGCTAATAAATTACATCGGAATCAACGGACACTGTCTACCGACTCAAGCCATGTATTATGTCACCAATAAAAGTAACTGTGCGTAGTCTATCGGCTAAACCGCAAAACAATGTAGCGGTGTATCAGGCCTTATAAGTTTGCCAACCACTCATCATCAGAGCCTTCATTGATGTCAGCAAATAAGGGCGTACTCAAATAACGCTCGCCCGTATCCGGTAACATAACCAGCATGGCGCTGCCTTTTTTAGCATTTTTTGCTACTTCAAGCCCGGCGGCCAAGGTTGCGCCGGCAGAAATACCGACAAATATGCCTTCGCTCTGAGCCAGGGCTAAGGAGATTTCAATAGCCTTTTCATCTGACACTGGCACAATTTGGTCGACTACGCTTTTATTGAGTACGCTCGGCACAAAATCCGGTGTCCAACCCTGAATCTTATGTGGGCTCCAATCCTTACCCGCTAACATAGATGCAGTTTCAGGCTCGGCAGCGATAATTTTCGTGTCAGGTCTTGCCACGTTTAGCACCTCACCCACTCCGGTTAATGTGCCACCAGTGCCCCAACCGGTAACAAAATAATCGAGTCGCTCGCCAGCAAAGTCTGTCAGTATTTCCGCTGCGGTAGTATTGCGGTGGTATGCTGGATTAGCAGGGTTTTCAAACTGTAACGCCATAAACCAACCGTGTTGTTTGGCTAGGTCTTTGGCGCGTTGTACCATGCCGGTGCCACGCTCTTCTTTAGGCGTCAAAATTACCTTAGCACCCAATGCACGCATCAGCTGACGTCGTTCAATAGAAAACGTTTCAACCATCGTCGCGACAAAGGGATGTCCCATCACCGCACAGACCATGGCAAGTGCAATGCCCGTATTGCCCGATGTCGCTTCAATGACGGTTTGCCCTGGTTTGAGTGCCCCACTATCACGCGCGTCTTTAATAATGGCATAGGCAAGGCGGTCTTTGACCGAGGCCATAGGGTTAAACGACTCAATCTTGACGTAAATATCCACGTCTTGTGGCGCCAAACGGTTAAGCCTAACGACAGGTGTATTACCAATGGTTTCGAGAATATTGTTATAGATCATGCCAACCCCTTCCTTCGTTGATCAAAGTAGCTAAGCCACGTTGATACGACTATAACAAAGAGCGGGATCTAACCCAATGGGATCTTTTGAATACAGACATGGTACTCCAACAACCTTGTATTGATGGGTTCAGAGCCAGCCAAATGTACCAATACAAGACGCAGCCCGCAGACAAGGGTTGTTCCCTTTTCAAGGGCTGCAACGCCGTAGTGGTGCATTTGGCTGACTCCCTTCGGGCGAGCCAAGAAGCGG
>CAYUKF010000230.1:0-2612 GCA_964445215.1 uncultured Thiotrichales bacterium | reverse complement strand
GTTGCCACGCTGGAGCGTGGCAACCAGAAAATCTATGATGTCAGGTTATAGTGGAAAACACATTTAAAAATTGCCTTCCCCAAAGTAATTTACGATCAATTTCACTTAATTTTGCCTCGTCACAAACAGTGTTCCATTTTTCTTCAATGACAGTTTTTTGCTTTTCAAAGATCAATAGCGCATCACCTTCGGAAAGTAGAAAGTTATGCGCGGTTTCAAGGCAGGTTTTTAATTGGCTGAGATTATTATTGCCTGATATCAGCATAGCTTGTGAAGCTTCATTGCCTGATCGATTCTGAGGGCATATATCATAAGCAGGGGTAAGCGTTAGCTCTTTACCATTGCAAAACGCTGCATGATTGCGAGCATGATCATCGGTGTTGCCACAAAGTATATTAAATACAAGGCGAGAGAATAATTCTTTCAAAGTGTCCTTCGGATTAGTAAAACGATAACGGATTATTTCAGCCAAAGCTTCATAACTGGCATAGCGTGCCATCATGTCATCAAGACCAAAAAGAGTTAGCGCGGAAACCATGGAGTTTCTTGTCCAGCCTTGCTCGACATTTTCATGGTCAAATCTTTCGACTAGCAACACATCTTTATTTGCTGCTGTTTCCAGTTGAACAGGAGCAACATCAAGTCCAACGAGATCAGCTAACCTCATGGCAATGAATTCGGCTTTCACCACGTTGTATGTATCAGTGCTGGAAGAAAATTTAGCGACATATTTTTTGTTATTATCCTCAATCAGTGCTTTTGGACGTGCGCCGCCTATGGCCGTACCATGGTACAAGGCTGTATCAAGCTCTGGAGTCAGTGGAATACCTTTTTCAACGCGCGCAGCAGAATCCAACAGTTCTTCTATCGGAACATTGGTTGCACTACGCGGTTCATATTCGGAAGGGGATAGCTGGAAATCCAGTGCGCCAATACGATCAGAACCGGATTCCAGGAGATAGGTCAGTTCATCAAGAATAGTGGTATCTGTGTCAGCACCTTTTAAGCCCAGTTTTTTATTGATAATTACCCGTCGGCCCCAAGCATCGGGCGCACCGTCGCGGATACAGCCAGGCATACTCAACCCTTCAAGCAAGGGCAATGTTCCTGCCTTTAAAGGTAGCTCCGGTTCATAAATAGGGATAGCTGGTTTTGTATCATTGGCTCGGTCAAGATAGCTCTTCCCATAGTTGAACAGGAGATTGCCATTATCTGCTTCCAATCTACCCGCTACAATCGGATCAGTTTCTCCCGGTAGCCATATCCAGACATAGGCCTCGTTATAATGCTTTTCAGAAGTCATCATGCACAACCTTTGTCTTTACCTTGATACGTTTGGGGAGCAAGGCAATCTTGTCCTTTGTTTGCTCGATATGTCTTGACAGGGGAAACTTGTCTTGTTCAAAAAGATTAACCCCTACGAGCGTAGCAACCTCAAAAATTAGACCAATGGCACTGCTCATCTCGCCACGTTCGATTTTTTGCAAGGTAGCTCTTGAAATACCGGCGCGTTCAGCAAGGTTTTTCTCACTCCATTTACGCTGCTTGCGTCCGAGTTTAATCTGCTGACCAAGCAACGTGACAGCTTCAAGGGCATATTTTGAATAAGTTCTCTGTTTTGTCATGGCTATAATCCATAAAATGACTGCTAAAGTGATCGCTAAGCTACTTAATGACCACTGTATTAGTCAATATATAGAGACGATAGAACGATATGTCAAATAAAAATGACTATTATAGCAGGCATATTGATACTTAATGGCTAAAATAATAGTCATCTAAAGCAAGTCTGAGTCCTTGACCTGCTTAACTCTTCCAGTCTTGGCATTCCCATCGGAGAAGTGCAGGTCACGATCTGATCTGGTATAAATTCCCATACCCGAGTGGCACGCTGCTCTTCAAAGTGATAAGAATATTGCACATAGACGTCACCTGTTACGGTATTTAGGGTCAGACTGACCCTAAATACCGTAAAAATACCAGAAAATTATATTTTGCTTCATTTCATATAGCGCCATCCCTGCTGTTAGACTGTTATAATGGATAAGCCTGAGTAAATCCTGGGCTGTGCGCGACGCACACTGTGCATCGCAAGCGTTTTATAAAGACGTCGGATCCAGGGATCACGCTTCTTTGATATTAAAAAATTAAGGAACTGTTATGTCATTATCTCGTCGTGCAGGTCTTGCTCGTTGGTTGCTGGTTAGCGTCAGCCTGTTCGGTTTTACAGCATGTGGTGGTGGCGGTAGTGGTGGTAGTGGCGGTGACGCCACCAACAGCTTCACCATCGGTGGCAGCCTCAGCGGGCTGGCCGCTGGTGCCTCGGTGACCTTGCAAAATAATGCCGCGGATGACCTGACCTTAAGCGCCAATGGCAGCTTTACCTTTGCAACGGCGCTCACAGACGCCAGCAACTACAGCGTCAGCGTATTCACCCAGCCAACTCAAGCCACGCTACAGTGTAGCCTGAGCAATGAATTTGGCTTCTTAAGCGGCGCCGATGTCAGCGATGTGTTGGCAAGGTGCATCAACCCTCTCGCTGCTGGCGTCTTTATTGATCCACTGACTGCGGAAAACAACACCCAATCTGTTGCGCTGGCCGATATTGATGG
>CAYUKF010000229.1:0-2617 GCA_964445215.1 uncultured Thiotrichales bacterium | reverse complement strand
GTGCCCTGAGTAGTATGCCAATAGCGTACTACGAGGAAGTGCCCTTGGGGTGCGCCTTGTACTCGCGTATTGACTGGCTTTCTATACCTGCATTCAATATGAAACACTACACTAGCTGCCATTAAGCTAACTCAACATTGACGCCAACCTGACACGCCAATTCGATAAAATCAGGGAATGAGGTATCCACATTACGACAATCTCGAATCGAGATGGGCGCCTTAGCAACTAAACCGGCCATGGTAAAAGCCATCGCAATTCTGTGATCACCGTGGCTATCAACCTCGCCACCAACAATATTGCCACCGCCTTGAATAACAATTCCATCGTCACGCGGCACCACATCCACACCTATCGCCAGCAAACCATCCGCCATTGACTGAATACGATCACTTTCTTTCACTCGCAGTTCTTCAGCTCCTGTCAGCACCGTTTCGCCTGTCGCACAAGCGGCCGCAATAAACAATGCTGGAAACTCGTCAATTGCTAGAGGTACCTGATCTTCAGGAATATGAATACCTTTGAGGCTAGCTGAACGCACACGAATATCGGCAACTGGCTCACCACCCATCTCTCGTTCATTCTGAAGCGCAATATTGGCACCCATTTGCACAAGAATATTGATCACACCGATACGCGTCGGGTTGATACCTACATGCTGTAGCAACAAATCAGAACCCGGCACAATAGACGCCGCCACCAAAAAAAATGCCGCCGAAGAAATATCCGCCGGCACATCCACCTTGCTGGCGCTTAAACGCACACCTTGCGGATCCACCACAATGGTATTGCCTGCTCGACCCTCTTCTCTATCTAAAGTACAACCGAACCCTGCCAACATACGCTCAGTATGATCACGCGTCGGCGCAGGCTCGGTAATCCGAGTAACACCTTTGGCATAAAGCGCAGCCAAAACCAGGCATGATTTCACCTGCGCACTCGCCACGGGCATGACATAATCGATCGCGTGCAAACCTGTTGTCGCGGCAATAGACAATGGTGGCATACCAGCGTCAGCCGTTTCAATATTAGCGCCCATCGTAGCCAAAGGAGATGTGACTCGGCGCATCGGGCGTTTTAGCAAGGATGCATCGCCGGTCAGCACCGAATTAAATGATTGGCCCGCTAATAGTCCACTCAACAATCTCATTGATGTGCCCGAATTGCCTAAATCAAGCGTCGTAGCTGGCGCTTTCAAGCCATGCAGACCGACACCGCTAATCGTCAACTGTGTGGCATTATGCTGCACAATCTCCACACCCATAGCACGAAATGCATTCACTGTCGCAAGGTTATCTTCACCTTGAAGAAAACCGCTGACCTCGGTAACACCTTCAGCAATAGCGCCAAGCATAACTGACCGGTGGGAAATTGATTTATCACCTGGCACACGCAATTCACCACGAATAGATTTTCTCGGGCGCTCTCCAAAGGAGACAATAGGACTGCTAATAAAAGTTAGTTTGTTCATTTTTTTATATGCGGTAATTTGATACCATTACTTACTTATATCCCAGCTTAAGCCAAATCATCTCGTGCTGATTTAGCGCGCTGCATGACTTGCATCAACGCTTCATCATCCCCGTCAGCAATGGCTTGTTTGAAAGCGCTCAATCCATCGATGTAGTGATCCAATAATTTCACCACACTATCGCTATTGTCATTAAAAATATCACGCCACATCTCGGGGCTACTCGAAGCAATACGTGTAATGTCATAAAAGCCACCTGCCGCGAACTGACGTGCATCCTGGCCACCTTGCTGTACCAATAAATCAACCAGCAAATACGCCACCGCGTGAGGCAAATGACTGGTCAGCGCTAACACATCATCGTGGGCTTGTGCATCCATAATAACGAGTTCTGCACCACAGCACTGCCACAACTCTTTCACCAATTGTATTGCGGTAGCATCTGTAGCACTCACTGGCGTTAGCACTACACGCCGCTTTTCATATAAGTCCACTGTGGCTGCTTCAAAACCACTGTGCTCTGCGCCTGCAACGGGATGTGCTGGAACAAATCGGCAGAACTGCTCATTCAATCGCGACCTTGCTAATTCGATCAAACGTACTTTGGCACTGCCCACATCAGTGATTATTACATCGCTTGGCAGCACAGGAACAAGCTGGTCAAACACGGCTGACATGGTGCCTAAGGGGGTCGCAATCACAATAACATCCGCCCCTGCAATGGCAGCGCTCATATCCGTTGTTGCTCGATCAACAATACCCATTTCAACTGCTTTATCAAGGCGCTGCTGGTCTCTACCCCAAGCAACAATCTCTGATACTGCAGCAGCACGTTTTAAGGCTAAAGCTAAAGACCCACCAATCAGACCAAGCCCAAGGATGGCAACGCGGTTAGTTAGGGTTTGTTGACGTTTAATTTTCATCACTGCTGGAGGCGCTTTTTTTGATCAACACCAAAAGTAGGCGCTTTAGGCGAGGCGAGGCGAAGGAGCGTAGTGTAGTGGTGCCACATAAGCGACTTGCTACGTGCCCTTGGGGTGCAAGCGTCCCAGCCCTACGGGTTACGCCTTCAACACCGCCACTCGGTGTTACTCGTTGCTTATTTGCAACCAGCAAACAGCGCGCCTCGCGCCTGGATTGGCGGTG
>CAYUKF010000228.1:0-2648 GCA_964445215.1 uncultured Thiotrichales bacterium | reverse complement strand
TTGAACGGCCTGCGGTCAGCATTATGCACGCCGTTACGGTTGGCTGTAGTATTGCTATTACTGCCAATGTCAGTCTGGGCTGAAGATTCGGTAATCTCCATAGCGGATGCACCTCTTGATATGCCGAGAGTTCAAGTTGCCATTATCATTGACGATCTCGGTTTGCGTTTAGAGCAAGACTTACGTGTTTTGGCGCTGCCAGGTGCCATCACTAACTCCGTATTGCCTCACGCAACACACAGTCACCGTATTGCAGCCCTTGCTGACCGCCTTGATAAAGAAGTGATGATTCATTTGCCGATGGAATCGCTTCATTACGGTCAGCTCGATGTTGGCGGCCTAACGGCTGATATGCCTCACGATGTGTTTAAGCACGTAGCCGAATCAGCTATCGCTGCGTTGCCTGAAGCCGTGGGTATCAATAACCATATGGGCAGTTTGTTGACAGCGGATGCCGAGCGCATGGCTTGGTTGATGGAAATTATTGATCGGCAGACAGACCTCTACTTTGTTGATAGTCGAACATCGGTCAACAGCATTGCCTTTCATTATGCGCGTGATAGCGGAATTCCTGCATTGTCGCGTGATATCTTTCTTGATAATGATCTTGACGAGAGCAAGATTGAACGGCAGTTTGATGCCATGATTGAGCTGGCAAAACGTCGTGGTAAAGCGATAGCGATTGGTCACCCTAATCGCCAAACTATCGCCGTGCTTGAGCGCCGTCTCCCTACTTTAGCTAAATTCGGTGTTGAGCTGGTGTCAGTGTCTGAGTTGTTACGGCCAAAGGCACAAAAGCTGCCTTTATCACCGCAAGTCAAGCCTGAACCAGTGCGCATTGCCAAGCGGGATGCCTATGAAGAATTTATTATGCAATCCAGTATGTTGAGGTCGAGACAGCCCATACGTTTCTTTCGTCGGGACGAACTCCAGTAACGATTGCCGTTATGGTTTCTGGTGCTATATATGGCTAGGCACCACATGACGAAGTCGAGGCGGCACCCGAAGAGCACTTCCTCGTAAGTGCAATACATTCTAGCGTGCTCTGCTCAGAGGGCAGCTCAAGCGCTAGTCACAGCTAGCTGATCACGCTTTTTTTGCATAAACCTTGCATGCTTTCAAGTTGCCACAGTGAGGCTCATGCTCCCATTGTCACCACACCTTGCTATTTATTAGTGGCGACCTGTCTTCAGGAGGTGAAATTAGGCAATCACTCATGTTAAAATGCACCACGCGAGGTAGTATCATGATCAAACACATTAGTCAAAAAATACGGCGTTTCTTCGTCATCTTAATACTGGGATCGTTTCCTCTATCGCTTCATGCAGCTGATTTTTATGGTGCAACGCCTATCGCAGTAGCCGATCTCGGCACAGAATTTACCACTGCATTTAGCCGTACCATTAATGGCCGTCTTGGCATCAATGCCTTTGATGTTGGTCTAACGCAACTCGATGAACAAGACGCTACCTATAATCTTGATTTTGGTCTCAACTCTTGGTCTGCACTGTTGGATTGGCACCCGTTTAAAGGTGGCTTTCGTTTTAGTGGTGGTTTATTACATAACCAATCTAACGACCGTGAGCAAGTCGACCCTTACACTGGCTTGGCGAATGCGAATGCGCTAAGTGATAATGAACTGGGTAGCCTCAATAGTATCGTCGAATTCGAGGGGACTAGCCCCTATCTCGGTATCGGTTGGGGTAGCGCGCTAACTAAAAATGGTCGCCTTGGCTTGCTGGTCGATTTGGGTGTCGTGTTTCAAGATGATTCCGACGCCAATTTCGCATCGGATTTAGGGCAAGGTGATCCACTCCGTAATACGCTCGATGGTTACGGTTACCTACCTGTCTTTTCCCTCGGTTTGTCTTATCAGTTTGATTGATTGCCAGTCCAATTTTCACACTAAGTCAGACAGGTCTCTCGTACTTCAACAAGCGTCACCAATATCGATAGCTGATAAAACTTCGCGTATGATTGCCTCATGAAAATGAGGGAAAGAGCAGCATGACGCAGTTATCCACACCACTAAAAGCCCTTTTGGTTGGCGCCGCCTTTGTAGTGATTGTCGCTGGTATGCGTGCGGCAGAAGCCATATTAGTGCCTTTTTTGCTTTCCGTTTTTATTGCCGTGATTACCACCCCGTTTCTATTTTGGCTACAGCGCTTACGTGTTCCGAGCATGGTCGCCGTACTGTTAATCATTGGCGTTATTGTTACTTTAGTCGTTGGGCTCGGTATCTTAATCAGCAGTTCGCTGGATGATTTTCTCAGTAACTTGCCTATATACGAATTACGCTTGCGTGATGAGCTTGTCTTAGTGCTTAACTGGTTACAGAATTTTGGTATTGAAATTTCACGCGATGCCTTACTTGAGTATTTTGATCCAGGCAAAGCCATGCAGCTAGCTGGTACCACCCTAAAGGGCGTGGGTAACGTGCTAAGCAATTTGTTTTTGATTTTGCTGACAGTCGTATTTATATTATTTGAAGCCTCTGGTTTTCGTGCAAAGCTGCAAACAATTCTGGAAGACCCCGATCGTTCCTTGCCACATTTCTCACGGTTTAGCGACACGCTAAAACAATATATGGTCATTAAAACATTGGTCAGTATCGTCACCGGTATTGTTATCGCAATTTGGCTGGCAAT
>CAYUKF010000227.1:0-2659 GCA_964445215.1 uncultured Thiotrichales bacterium | reverse complement strand
AATCAAGATATTTCTCGAAACTGCCGCTAGACTGGATAGAGGTGTTGTTATGAAAGAGTTGTTTCAAACACTAAGCAGTGATGCTCAATGGCATAGCCTGGTTCATGAGGCGCAGGCTAAAGCACATCTGCACCTTAGTGAAATGCTGGAGCATTATTTAGTCGTGCTGCTGTCACGCTTTACCCGTCGCGCGCAATCTTTGTGCGGAGCTGTCGCACCGCATTACCTTGAGGCCATGCGTAATGATGGACAGCAAAGCCCCAAAGATTTACGTAATGTCGGCGATACTTGCTTGCTGCTATCCGGCTTATTTCCTGGCCGTACCCGTAAACTTGCGGTCAATACTGGCTATTATATTGGGCTTGGTCAATCCGCTTACGGTGAAGCGGCAACACATTTCGATACCGACGATCATCCATTATTCTTAATGCTGGCGCAGCGCTTTGTCAGCGCGATGGATGTGCTCATGACTATTCGCTTGATGAGCAATGATAATTCGCTGTTAGCTGATCCGTTATGTGCCTATGAGCTTAAACAACAACATGGTAGCCATGCCGCGATGCAGCTCGTTAGCAAACATTGCAACCCAACCAGCACCATTATTGTGGGCTGCGACGGCAAGCAAAACCTACATTAATTCCTCTAATCGGCGTGTAAATAGCTGTTTTTCATTATTTGTTTCTGCTAAACACTGGCACTCCGTCAATGTGATAATGACGTATTCAGCGAGTTGTAAAGCGGTTGGACGCTAGGCGCGTCTCGCCGGTAGGGAGCCACTCAGATGATCCAATACGGCGTCGCCTAAAGCGCCTACTGTTGGTGCAGCTCTTGAAAAGGACTCGGCTCATTCCCTTCGGGCTGCGCCTTGTCTTGGATCATCTGGGTGGCTCTGAATACGTCATTATCACATTGACGGAGTACTAGAACACTGCGCCTAAAATCGCTATGATGCTAATAGCAATGGTTTCGCTATCCTGGCTTGGTTAACCTGATTAAGGCAATCCCAATTTAACGACAGCGTCATTAGCATTACATTGGTGCGCTCAATTTATTACGCCCTATAATAGGGCAAATAAACAACGATTCGATCATTATCAAATATCATATCTTATTGAATTTTATATAATTTCTATCGTGGCATACTAAGTGCTTCGATGATTTAGCTATTACTAATAACAGACAAACATTTGCTGTGCGAACAGCAAACGTTAGCCATTCATCAATGTCCACTCTGGAGGAGACATGTCCGCAACTAAAGTGCAAAAGCTGATTAAAGACAGCAATGCCCAATTCGTCGACCTGCGTTTTACTGACACCATCGGTAAAGAGCAGCATGTGACCGTGCCGGTGCGTGAAATCAACAGCACCTTCTTTAAAGAAGGCAAGATGTTTGATGGTTCGTCCATCGCAGGCTGGAAGGGCATTAATGACTCCGACATGGTCTTGATGCCAGACTCCAATACCGCCGTGGTTGATCCGTTTATGGATGACATCACCGTTAACCTGCGTTGCGATATTGTCGAGCCTGCCACCATGCAAGGTTACGAGCGTGACCCGCGCTCTATCGCTGGCCGTGCAGAAGCCTACTTGAAATCGACCAAGATTGGTGATGTCGCCTACTTCGGCCCTGAAAACGAATTCTTCATCTTTGATGATGTGCGTTGGGGCGCCGATATGAGCGGCGCTTTCTATAAAGTGGGTTCTGAAGAAGCTTTCTGGTCATCAGAAAAAGTATTTGAAGACGGCAACATGGGGCATCGCCCTGGCATTAAAGGCGGTTACTTCCCCGTGCCGCCGGTCGATTCCTTGCAAGATCTGCGTTCTGCCATGTGTTTATGCATGGAAGAGATGGGTGTGCTGACTGAGGTTCATCATCACGAAGTGGCCACCGCAGGGCAGTGTGAGATAGGCGCTGTCTTTAATACCCTGGTCAAAAAAGCTGACGAAGTTCAAATTTTAAAATACGTTATTCATAATGTGGCGCACAGCTACGGTAAATCAGCCACCTTTATGCCCAAGCCTTTGGTCGGTGATAACGGTAGCGGTATGCACGTGCATCAATCGATTAGTAAAGCTGGCAAAAATATATTCAGTGGTAACAAATACGCCGGTCTGTCTGACAATGCGCTCTATTACATTGGCGGCTTAATTAAACATGCCCGCGCCATTAATGCTTTTGCCAACGCTTCTACCAACAGTTACAAACGGTTAGTGCCGGGCTTTGAGGCACCTGTGCTGTTGGCATACTCTGCCAAAAACCGTTCTGCTTCGATTCGTATCCCTTATGTTGCCAACCCTAAAGGACGCCGTATCGAGCTACGCTTCCCTGACAATACTGCCAATCCTTATCTCGCCTTCTCAGCCATGTTGATGGCCGGTATCGACGGCATTAAAAACAAAATTCACCCAGGTGACGCAGCATCTAAAGATCTTTACGATCTACCACCAGAAGAAGAAGCTGAAATTCCAACGGTCTGTCATTCATTAGATCAAGCCTTGGAAGCATTGGATAAAGATCGTGCCTTCTTAACCGCTGGCGGTGTGTTTACTAATGATGCTATCGACGCTTACATTGAATTGAAAATGGAAGAAGTCACACGCATGCGTATGACCACGCATCCGATTGAGTTTGATATGTACTACAGCTTGTAAATAGCGC
>CAYUKF010000226.1:0-2718 GCA_964445215.1 uncultured Thiotrichales bacterium | reverse complement strand
TTTAATGCGCCGGATTTGAAGACTCAGCTTGCGGGCGCTTAATAAATACAGCTAAAGCGAAGAGAAACCCGCTTTGGTTATTGCTTTATAAGCTGACGAGCGGGTTTTTTTGTGCCTGCTCCTTGTGTCGAAATAGTTGTAATGACGTTGTTAGTCGGAGGGTATTATGTCGAAACATTCTAAGCCAAAATATTCTGAACTGGGTATCCGTACTCGCGCGGTACGCGAGGGGACTTCTCGTTCACATGAAGGTGAGCATAGCGAGTCGATTTTCACCACATCGAGTTTTGTTTGTGACAGTGCAGCACAGGCAGCGGCACGCTTTTCAGGAGAAGAGCCTGGCAATCTCTATTCCCGATTCACTAATCCCAGTGTGCGCATGTTTGAACAGCGTTTGGCTTCGATGGAAGGCGGCGAATGTTGCGTTGGTACCAGTTCGGGTATGGCGGCAATTAATGCAGTGATGATGGGTTTGCTCAAATCGGGTGACCATGTTGTCTGTTCGCTTAATGTATTTGGCTCAACTATTTTGTTGTTTAAAAATGTCATGGCGCGTTTTGGCGTTGAGACCAGCTTTGTCTCATTGACGGACACCGAAGCATGGCGTGCCGCAATTCAGCCTAATACACGATTGTTGTTTCTTGAAACGCCAGGTAACCCACTGACTGAAGTAGGTGATCTTGTCGCCTTGGCTGATATTGCTCACCAAAAGGATGCGCTGTTGGTGGTGGATAACTGTTTTTGTTCACCTGTTTTACAACGACCCTTAGAGTTTGGTGCAGATATCGTTATTCATTCGGCAACTAAATATATTGATGGCCAAGGCCGTGGCCTGGGTGGCGCCATAGTGGGGTCAAAAGAGTTGGTAGGTGGTGCTATCTATAGTTATGCCCGCACCACTGGGCCAACCATGAGTCCGTTTAACGCTTGGCTGTTTTTACATGGCTTGGAAACGTTGACTGTGCGTATGCGTGGTCATTGTGAGAATGCTATGGTGATTGCACAGTGGTTAAGCCAACACCCTAGCGTTAAAAAAGTGAATTACCCGGGTTTGGCAACGCATCCGCAGCATGCGCTGGCTAAAAAGCAGCAATCGGGTTTCGGTGGCATTGTTTCATTTGAAGTGAAGGGTGGCCAAGACGATGCCTGGAAAGTGATTGATAATACGCAGTTTATTTCGATTACAGCGAATTTGGGTGACGTGAAAAGTACTATTACACATCCTGCGACGACAACGCATGGCCGATTAAGTGAAGAAGATCGTGGCTTGGCTGGTATTGCTCGCTCTTTGGTCAGGGTGTCGGTCGGCCTTGAGGATGTTGAGGACTTAAAGGCTGATTTAGACCGAGGTCTATCTCAATTAGTTTAGCTTCTCTATCATGGACACTATGTCTTCCCGTTCGGATCTGCTAGCGATTATCGAGTCAGGTTTGAATGGTGTTGATGGTAAGCGCTGCGTAATTAACGCGCTGCACGGTCGTGCTGAATTACAAGGGATGCAAAATGCCCTCGGGGTACAGGGTAATATAGGCATAGTTGCTATTGGCAAAGCGGCATCGTCAATGGCAGAAGGTGCATTAAAATACCTTGGTAGTAAGGTCGTGTCTGGTTTGGTTGTCAGCAAAGACACGATATCTCTTACAGATTCTCTACCACCTTACATTGAGCAACTTGTCGCTGGCCATCCTGTGCCAGATCAGCGTAGTCTCGATGCTGGTCAGGCCTTGATTCGATATCTGAAAAACTGCTCGCCAGCAACCAGTTTGCTGTTTTTGATTTCTGGCGGTGCTTCTGCACTGGTTGAAGTTTTACCCGAAAAGGTTTCTCTGCAGCAGTTACAGAAGCTTAATCACTGGTTGTTGACGTCGGGTCTAGATATCGAGCAAATGAATACTATTCGCCAGCGTGTTTCATGTATTAAAGCGGGCCGTTTGGCTGGCTATATTCAAGCATCAAAAGTAGTTAGCTTATTGATGTCAGATGTCATGTTAAATAGCGTAGCGATGATTGGCTCTGGTTTATTAGCAGCTTCCAGAACATCTCCCCCTGATGTGGCAATAGATTTTGATCGGGTTCCTCAATGGGTTAGACAGTTATGTCTTGAACAACCGTTGCGGCTTGGTATCGATGATTCTGTGTTGGTACACATCGATCAAGTCATCGTGATTGACCTAGACATGGCTTTGAATGCGATGATGCAAGCCGCGCTTGATGGTGGTTATACAGTGTTTCGTCATGACGAGGAAATGTCGGGGAATGTGATGCGTTGGGCGGACACTATTACCGAATACCTGGTAGAAGCGCCTAGTGGCCTGCACCTTTGGGGTGGCGAGACAACGTTACAGTTACCTGCTACCTCTGGTTGTGGTGGCCGTAATACGCATTTGGCTTTGCTGTTGGCACAGCGCTTATACGATAAGTCAGGATTTATCGTGGCGACAGTTGCTAGCGATGGTGATGATGGTAATTGTGGTTATGCTGGCGCTATTGTTGATGGCAGCACCTTATCCAAGGCCGGGATTACACAAGCAATGGCGCAGCAGGCTTTAGCGTATGCAGATTCGGCGACATTGCTCAAGCAGGCGGGTGCATTATTGTCACTAGCTAAAGGGCGTAGCAATGTCGCGGATATTTTCCTGCTAGTAAAACATTAACAGCGGATATGGAAATCATACTGAGCATCTTAGACAATCAGTGTGGGTTCGTCTAGCCCGGTAA
>CAYUKF010000225.1:0-2736 GCA_964445215.1 uncultured Thiotrichales bacterium | reverse complement strand
TCGAACCCCCGACCGGCTGATTACAAATCAGCAGCTCTACCAACTGAGCTACGCCAGCATATTCCCGAACCATATTCCTAGACATGTTAGCCCTTGAAGACCTTCATCTTTGATGAAGAAGGGCGTATTCTACGCGAGTTGTCACAAATTTCCAGCTTCGCGACAAAAAGCTTTCTGCATATCAGGCCAACTGTCTAATCTTGCGCCCTCGATCAACGCTTGTTCTTGTTCTGGCTCTAAACGGATATCGACCCAATGCTCAGAAGTTTTAACTACTCGCTGCTCTACACGGGTATAAAAACTAATATTAGCAAGCGCCACCTGACGTCGCTGCGCACGTTCTTGAGTGCTATACACACCTAATGAGACCCAATGACGCACTCCTTGCTGGGATGATAAGCTAACATCCTTTATACCGCGCCTTTGTAACTCAGCTATCTGCTTACGGGCGCTACGCAGACCATCACTTGGAATATAAACCCAATAGCCACCTGGCTGGTGGCGCTCGGTCTGACTACTGACGACTTGAACATCCTGTTCTTGTAGGCGTTGTGCAGCCTTGCCAGCCTCATCAACCAATAGAAATGGCCCCAGGGTATAACAGTGTGGCATTGCTGCCACGTGCCCTCGGGGTGCTACGGGCAACTCGATGTCATCGATAATATCGTCAACTAACCCTATCACCTCTTTTACCTTTATTCCTACACTCTGCTTAAAATTTTCTACATTTGTCCGTAGATCTTTATCCTCATCGAACAAGCCCCTGTTATCTACTCGGTCATCTTTTGGCACGTCATTTTTATCTATCATCACACTACCACCTGGTGAGATAACGACAGTATTTTCTAGGGGCACCAGCGCCACATTCTCGCCCGGTATTGCAGTAGACATTTCGGCTGATTGCTCGCTTGTCTCAATGCCTATATCAGCCAAGGTGAGGATGGCATCTACCCCAGCAACGCTTTGTTGTTTTTTTTCCGCAGCAAACTTTGATTGGTTAAGGTTGGTATACAACCAAAGACCAATAATCAAATTTATTGCCAGCAGAAATAATGCGATTTTTTTCATTATTGATTAACCGAAACCACCATCCCTCTAAACAACCAATCTTTTTCGTAAACTGTACTTTCGCACAATAAGGGCTGAATCAACTTAGCGTCACCACCCGTGATAATACAGCTCACATCACTGGCCAGTACATTTTTCATGTCAATAATAATGGCATCAACCGCTTTACTGACAGCATAGAGGGTGCCGCAATAAATTGCTGTTTTTGTTGATGCGTTAACAGCTGACAGCGCATTTTCAGCTCGTACCGGCTGTACATTGATTTTCCCTGTCTGGTTAAGCGCATTACGCATCATTGCCAAACCAGCAACGATACAACCGCCAAGATGTTGGCCATTAACATCAATAGCATCGACTGTAACGGCCGTGCCGCAATCAATAATACAAACCGCGCTATCAACAAGGTGATGGCCAGCGAGCAGGCCTAGCCATCTATCGATACCAAGATCTTGATGGCGAGCATAGGCATTGGTCACGCCGAGCTGTATTTTTGGCGTTGTTAAATAGCTCACTGGACACAACCAATGTTGCTTTACCCACGATTCGATATGCTGCATTTGCATTGCGCCAGCACCATTTGCAATGACTACTCTTTCAGGTATACCGAGCTCAAACCAATGCTGATCTAAAATAGCGAGCTGCTGAAAATTATTTTCTGCGCCCAACTGATGCGAAATAGCACCTTGCTCAGACAAAATATCACCATGCGCCATGGCCCACTTTATTCGAGTATTGCCCACATCAACCAGTAATATCATTGCTCTAGACCGAATATTTCACCAGAGTGAAATGTACGTTGATTGCCACCTTGTTGTAATAATAATGCACCACTTTTATCAACACCCTGGCTAATGCCTTTGTGTAGCGTGCCTCCTATACGTAGTGCCACCTGCTTATAGCGATATTGATCACGCTGCGACCATGGTTCTTTGAAGGGGTCGAAACCACTCTCATCAAAACGCTGGCAAGTATCTACCAGCTGCGATATTAAATCTGCGGTAAGCTGATTGCGCAATAGTGGTTTCCCATACGCAGTGTTTACATCAGTTGCTGGCTGGTCAATCTGCTCATGCCAAGCCACAGGCAAATCGAGATTGACACCGACCCCCATCACAATATCAACAGGGCCATAGCTCTCGCCACGCATTTCAACCAAAATACCTGCCAGCTTCTTTTCTCCAACAACGATATCGTTAGGCCATTTTACTCCAAGAGTAGGCTGCGCCCCAAGGTTTGGCTCGCGCCCAGATTCAATCGCCTGAATAACCGCGACCGCCAACGCCAACGTTAAACCCGACATTGCCGCCGCCGAACGTTGAAAACGCCAACTTAGCGACAGTGTAATATTACCAAGCGGAGCCAGCCATGGTCGTCCCTGCCGACCACGACCAGCAGTTTGCTGCTCTGCAATAACCACTTGCCGCGTAAATGGCACAGCATGTTGCAACAAATAGTCGTTGGTTGAATCGAGTGTGGGAAATAGCAATACATCGCCTAGCAAGGCGCGACTTTTGGCGTCAATGGCGGCGATGATGCGCTCTCGATCAAGTAACTCAATAGCCGACGCCAAGCGATATCCTTTGCCACGTACTGCATCGATAACAAGCCCCGCTTTTCGCAAGCACACAATATGCTTCCACACCGCTGTGCGACTAAGACCAAATTCAG